>DATFRX010000352.1:0-4950 GCA_035262905.1 Nocardioidaceae bacterium | reverse complement strand
GACGGTGTTGTCAATGTCATGCGGCTGGATGCCGAGACCCACGGAGAGCGCGCCCTGCGGGTCGAAGTCCACGAGCAGGACCCGGCGCCCGTACTCGGCGAGCGCGGCGCCGAGATTGATGGTCGTCGTGGTCTTGCCGACGCCGCCCTTCTGGTTGCACATGGCGAGGACGAGCGCCGGGCCGTGCTCGGTGAGCGGCGGCGGCTCGGGCAGGTGGGGCATCGGGCGGCCGGTCGGCCCGATCTCGGGCTTGCCGGCCCCGGATACGGAGTCTGGAAGCAGCGAGGGTGTCGACAATCCGGCGTCGACCGAGGATTTCTTCACGTGGGCATCGTCTCCCTTTGCTGCCGCCCGGAGCAGACGTTGTGTGCCGACAGATCGTGGCAGACAAGTCGACAACTCGACTCGGCTGCCGTGACTCTAAGCCTTGCCTTCGACCCCATCAAGAAGCCCCGCCAGGGACCCCGAAATCTGTGTACGGATTGCGCGCAGGATGCACAGGATGCCCACAGCGTGGGGACAATCCTGGGGATCGTCGAGCCGGCCGCCACGTCAGCCACGGGCCCGCGGATGGGCGGTGGCGTAGACCTCGCGCAGCCGGTCGACCGTGACGAGGGTGTAGACCTGGGTGGTGGTCACCGAGGCATGGCCGAGCAACTCCTGGACCACCCGGACGTCGGCGCCACCGTCCAGCAGATGGGTCGCAAAGGAGTGCCGAAGCGTGTGCGGCGACACGGCGGCCTTGACGCCGGCCCGGTCGGCCGCCTTGGACAACACGGTCCAGGCGCTCTGCCGCGACAGTCGGCCGCCCCGGGCGTTGAGGAACACCGCCGGCGTCCCCCGCCCGGCCGCGACCAGATCCGGCCGGGCACGTACGAGATAGGCCGACACCGCCTCCTGGGCATACGAGCCGAGGGGTACGACTCGCTGCTTGCCGCCTTTGCCGGACAGCCGGACGGCCGACGACTCCAGATCGAGGTCGTCGAGGTCGAGGCCGACCGCCTCGGAGATCCGGGCGCCGGTGCCGTAGAGCAGCTCGAGCAGCGCCCGGTCGCGCAGTGCCAGCGACGTGCCTGGCGACCCGGCAGCCTCGAGGATCGCCTCGACGTCGGTGACGGTCAGGGCCTTCGGCAACCGCTTCGGCGGCGACGGCGGATGGACTGCGGCGGCGACGTCGACCTCGACGACCCGCTCGCGCAGCGCGAACCGGTGCAGGCCGCGCACCGCCACGACGGCACGGCCGGCGCTGGCCGAGCTCAGCGGCGGATGGTCGGCATCACCCGATCGCAGCTGGGCCAGGAACCCCGACACGTCGGCCTCGGTGACCTCTCGCAGATCGTCGCGGCCGGCATCGGCCAAGTGGTCGGCATAGCGACGCAGATCGCGACGGTAGGACGCCAGCGTGTTCGCCGACAGGCCGCGCTCGACCGTCAGATGATCCAAATAGGACGCGATCAACCGACGCAGCGGACTGTCCCGCTCCGTCGCTGGCCCCGGCGCCGACACGGTCTGGCTCAGCTGAGCACCTTCTCCAGACTGAGGTGTTCGCGGCCGTGCGCCTCGGCGACCGGGGCGTTGGTGAGATAGCCGTCGTAGGTGTTGAGGCCGAGCGCGAGGCTGTGGTCGTCGCGCATCGCCTGCCGCCAGCCCTTGTTGGCCAGCGCCACCGCGTACGGCAGCGTCACGTTGGTCAGTGCGTAGGTCGACGTGTGCGGCACCGCGCCCGGCATGTTCGCCACGCAGTAGAACACCGAGTTGTGCACCATGTACGTCGGTTCAGCGTGGGTCGTTGGCCGCGAGTCCTCGAAGCAGCCGCCCTGGTCGATCGAGATGTCGACGAGCACACTGCCGGGCTGCATCCGCGCCACCAGGGCGTTGGAGATCAGCATCGGCGCCTTCGCCCCGGGCACGAGTACGGCACCGATCACCAGGTCCGCATCGAGCACCGCGCGCTCGATCTCGTACGTGTTGGACGCGACCGTCTGCAGATGGCCCTGGTAGATCCGGTCGGCGTCGCGGAGCTTGTCGATGTTCTTGTCGAGCAGCAGCACCTCGGCCTGCATGCCGAGCGCGATCGCGGCCGCGTTCATGCCGGACACACCGGCGCCGATCACGACCACCTTCGCCGCGTACACACCCGAGACGCCGCCCATCAACACGCCGCGGCCGCCGCCCTGGCGCATCAGGTGGTAGGCACCGGCCTGCGGCGCCAGTCGTCCGGCGACCTCGCTCATCGGCGCCAGCAACGGCAGCGCGCCGTCCGGCGTCTGCACCGTCTCGTAGGCGATCCCGGTCACCGACCGATCGAGCAGCGCTTCGGTGCACTCGGCCGACGCCGCCAGATGGAGGTAGGTGAAGAGGGTCTGATCCGCACGCATCCGGTGGTACTCGCTGGCGATCGGCTCCTTGACCTTGAGGATCAGGTCGCCGGTCTGCCACACGTCGTCGGCGGTGGGCAGGATCTTGGCACCGGCCTCGACGTAGAGGTCGTCGGGGATGGCCGACCCGAGCCCCGCCTCGGCCTCGACATAGACCTCATGACCGTGTCGAGCCAACTCGTGTACGCCGGACGGAGTCATCGCCACGCGGTACTCGTGGGTCTTGACCTCTTTCGGCACGCCGATCTTCATTGATGGCACTTCCTCTCTCGCTGCGTGGGCAGTGTAGGTGAGCCGGGTCGCGCCCACATCTCGGACGTCTCCCGCCGACGACGATCAGTCACCGGTGGCTCGACCATCCGTCACGTAGGACCGACAATCCGTCACTTTCCACGCGAGGTACGGCCGGCCCGCGCCGGTCGGAACCCCATCTCCCCAGTGTCTACCCAGCCAGCACGTGGCGCACGGCAAGTAGCGACGACGCCGCCATCGCGTCGACGATCCGGCCGTCCAGCACGGCGCTCACCGCCTCGTCGAGCGGCACCCACAGCAGCGACATGTCCGCCTCCTCGTGCTCGGCCACGAACGAGTCGACCGGCGGCGCCGGGGACAGGTCCTGGGCGAGGTAGATCACCCAGCGCTCGTCGGTGAGCCCCGGCGACGGCATCAGGTTCAGCAGCTCACGCCACTGCGTCGCCTGCACCTGGCCCTCCTCGGCGAGCTCGCGAGCGGCGGTCTCGGCGGCCGGCTCCCCCGGCAGGTCGCGAAGCCCGGCCGGGATCTGGAGCAGTCGCTGCTCGGCGGCATGGCGATACTGCCGGAGCAGCAGCACGCGCTCCTCCTCGTCGAGGGCGAGCACGCCGACCGCTCCCTGGTGCTCGACCACCGTCCGGGTGAAGTCGGCGCCGTCGTGACCGGCGAGGACGTCGTTGCGCAGCGAGATGAACGCGCTGTCGAACGGCCGAGTCGTCTCGCGTACCTCCCACTGCTGCGGCGCGTCTTGGAGCGGATGGCCGGGCTGCCAGAGGTCGCCGGGCAGCCGCGGGTGGCGCGTCGCAGTCGTCATACGTCGATTGTCTCGGCGACCTCCAGCGACCGGCGACGCACCCCGCTGTCGTCGACCGGCAGCCTGGTCTCGCGCTGCCGGTTGAGCGCCGCTCCGACCAGGCCGGCAAACAGCGGATGTGCCCGGGTCGGCCGTGACCGCAGCTCCGGATGCGCCTGGGTCGCGACGTAGTAGGGGTGCTCGCTGGTCGGGAGCTCGACGAACTCCACCAGCAGCGAGTCGGGCGACGTCCCGGAGAACACCAGGCCAGCCTGCTCGAGCGCCTCGCGGTACTTGTTGTTGACCTCGTAGCGATGCCGGTGCCGCTCAGCGACCCGGGTCTCGCCGTACGCAGCGGCAACGATCGAGCCGGGCTTCAGCTGCGCCGGGTAGGCCCCGAGCCGCATCGTGCCGCCGAGGTCGCCGACCCCGTCGACGTACGCCTTCTGCTCCTCCATCGTGGCGATCACCGGGTCCTGGGTGTCCGGGTCGAACTCACTCGAGCTGGCGCCGGCGATGCCCGCGACATGACGGGCGTACTCGATCACCATGCACTGCAGCCCGAGACACAGGCCGAGCACCGGGATGCGCTGCTCGCGGGCGTACTGCAGCGCGCCGATCTTGCCCTCGATGCCGCGGATCCCGAAGCCGCCCGGCACGCAGACACCGTCGACCGAGCTGAGATGCCGAGCGGCCCCCTCGGGCGTCTGGCACTCGTCGGAGGGCACCCAGCGGACCGTGACGCGGGCCCGGTGGTGGAAGCCGCCGGCCCGCAGCGCCTCGACGACCGAGAGGTACGCGTCGGGCAGGTCGATGTACTTGCCGACCAGGGCGATCGTGACGTCCTCGTCGGGCTCGTGCACCCGGCCCAGCAGGTCGTCCCAGCGGGCCCAGTCGACGTCGTGGAAGGGCAGTGAGAGCCGCCGGACGACGTACGCGTCGAGGCCCTCGGCGTGGAGCACCTTCGGGATGTCGTAGATGCTCGGCGCGTCGACCGCAGCCACGACGGCATCCTCGTCGACGTCGCACATCAGCGAGATCTTGCGCTTGACGCTGGCCGGGATCGGGCGGTCGGCTCGGCACACGACAGCGTCCGGGGCGATACCGACTTGGCGAAGCGCCGCCACGGAGTGCTGGGTCGGCTTGGTCTTCAGCTCCCCCGACGGCCCGATGTAGGGCACCAGCGACACGTGGAGGAAGAAGCAGTTGTCGCGCCCCACGTCGTGCCGGACCTGCCGGGCCGCCTCGAGGAACGGCAGCGATTCGATGTCGCCCACCGTGCCGCCGATCTCGTGGATCACCACGTCGACTGGGGCGCCCTCGGCCCGCTCCATCGCGAGCATCCGGTCCTTGATCTCGTTGGTGATGTGCGGGATCACCTGGACGGTGTCGCCGAGGTAGTCGCCGCGGCGCTCCTTGGCGATCACGTCGGAGTAGACCTGGCCGGTCGTGACGTTGGCCCGGCCGGACAGGTCCTCGTCGAGGAATCGCTCGTAGTGACCGATGTCGAGGTCGGTCTCGGCGCCG
>DATFRX010000351.1:0-10748 GCA_035262905.1 Nocardioidaceae bacterium | reverse complement strand
TGAACATTCGGCTCAGATGGAAGGGTGACAGCCCGACCAGCCGAGCCAACTCGGTCAGTCGCAGATCGGGCTCTTCATGCAACGCCTGCCGCACCTCGTCGACGAGACGGCGCCGTCGCCCAGCGCCTGGGAACCCCGCATCGACGGCGCCCGGCGCCAGCCCGGTCAGCACGTCACCCACGACCGTGATCGCCCGCTCGGTCAGCTCGTCCGAATGCGCACCGTGACGTGCGCGTGCGATCAACTCCCGGTGGCGCAGGTCGGCCGTGGCATCGATCGGCAGCCCGACATCGGTGCGATCGGTCGGCAGCAGTGTGTCGTCGGTGAGCGACTGCAAGGTCCCCGTCGACAGCGTGATGCTCGTGCAACGATCACCGCCACGCGGATGCGCGATTCGCTGCTCACTCCCCGGTCGCTGCAGATAGCCCGATACCGAATCGGCGACCGTCTCGAAGCCGTCGACATCGCGCCGGAATACGCCGGATCGCGGAAACACCACACCGAATCGGGTCACCGGCTCACCGGCCGACCAGCCGCGCCCATGACCGGGACAGCGGACGTCCTCGACGCGCACGCAACCGGCATCGAGCAGCACCACGGAGCTGAGCACGACCCCACGCTATGCCTCGCCGCCGACAGTCCTCCGGCGCGCAAGACCGTTCAAGAATCGGCCCCGCTCCAGGGCCAGAATGGACGCATGAACGACGCTGTGATGCGACTCCTCCCGGCCGACGGTCCCGACCCCGACCTCGGCGACGCCGCCGACCTGTACGGGCGGCTGATCGGCTCCTGGGACATCGACAACCGCGAGTACGACGAGTCGACCGGCGAATGGCACCGGGACAAGCGCGAGTGCCATGTCCGCTGGGTGCTCGGCGGCCGGGTCGTCCAGGACCTGTGGGGGTCGCCGGAGCGCGGCTTCGGCACCACGGTCCGGGCGTACGACGCCACGCTCGGCGCCTGGCGGGTGCACTGGTTCGCCCCGTACTACAACGGCTTCTGCGTCATGACCGGTCGCTCCGACGGCGACCGGATCTGGCAGGAGGGCACCCAGCAGGACGGCCGCCCCATCCGCTGGTCGATCGTCGACATCACCCCGGACGCCTTCACCTGGCGGGGCGAGATCTCCGACGACGGCGGGGAGACCTGGCGCCTCGAGCAGGAGATGAAGGCGACCCGCCGAACCTGACCGGCCGCCGCGTCGTCAAGGATGAGGGCCATGAGCAGACAGCGGGTGGCCCTGGTGACCGGCGCGTCTCGCGGCCTCGGTGCAGCGATCGCGATCGGGCTGGCGCGCGACGGAGTCGCCGTGGCGATCAACTACGCCCGCAACCGCGAGGCGGCCGAGGCGGTGCGATCGCAGATCGTCGACACCGGCGGGCGGGCCGAGGTCTTTGGCGCCGACGTCACCGACGAGGACGAGGTCGCCCGACTGTGCCCGGCGGTCGAGGCCAGTCTCGGCGGCATCGACATCCTGGTCGTCAACGCGACCGGGCAGCAGCCGTCGATCGACATCGAGGCACTGACCTGGCGCGACGTACTCGATCAGCTCGAGTTCTTCGTCAAGAGCCCGCTCCTGCTGACGCAACAGGTCGTCCCCGGGATGCGAGCGCGTGGGTATGGCCGGATCGTCCAGATCGGCTCGGAGGTCTTCGAGCTCGGCAACGCCGGCGCGAGCGCGTACGTCGCGGCGAAGGGCGCCCAGCTTGGGCTGACCCGCTCGTGGGCCCGCGAGCTCGGCCCCGATGGCATCACGGTCAACCTGGTCGCGCCGGGATTCATCCCGACCGAGCGGCACGGGGTCGTCTCGGACGCGACGCGGGCGAGCTACCTCGAAGGGGTGCCGCTCGGCCACATGGGTCAGGCGGCCGACATCGCCGAGGCGGTCACGTTCCTCGCCTCGGATCGGGCCGCCTATGTCACGGGACAGCGGATCCCGGTCAACGGCGGCAAGACGCTCACCTGATCGGCTGCGAAGCCGGCTCAGTAGCGCGGCACCGAGAGCTGCTGACCGACCTGCAGGTCACCGGTGCTTGCCAGCGCGTTGAGGTCGGCGATGTCGTGGACGGTGTCGCCGACGTTGCCACCCGGATTGGCGCGGGCCGCGATGTCCCACAGTGTGTCGCCCGGCTCGACGGTCACGACGCGCACCGGAACGGGATCGCCCTCCTCCGAGGTCGCCACCACCGACGGGACCCACGCGAACAGCGTCGTCAGCGTGACGCCGACGCTGGCCAGGAACACGACGAGCCGGCCCCGGCGGGTCAGCCGGAGGCTCGGCGTGGCGGCGACGCGTACGGTGCTCATCACGGGCTCCCTTCGGTCGATGTCTGATCGAAACCATGTTCGATCGAACGTCTGTACGAAGTTCTACCCGAGCCCACTGACAGAAACAAGCGACACGTCGAACATCTGTTCGTTCGGCGTGTCGCAGGCGTCGAGGTCAGGACGTGATGATGTCCAGGTCGCGTACGGCGAACTGATGGTGTGTCCACTCATCGCTGAAGAGGACATGGAGGCACTCCGTGGCAGTCCGTTCCTTCGGCGAGGCATCCCACGAGTCAGGGGCCGGCGTACGCGGGCGATCGAGCTCGTCCTGGGTCACGGTCGCGAGGTAGTCGCGTACCTGCGCCATCCGCTCGGCCCGGACCGCGGCGACCTCGTCGAACGTCGGAGTCGCCTCGACATCGAGCCCGAGGGCCTGCGGATCCGCGACGAACGACGCTGCCACGCCGAGCGGGTGGAACGGCGGCGGACGCAGGAGGACGGCACGCCCGAACCAGAGATCGATCACGTGGATCAGATGGCGGACCGTCTCGACGAACGACCACTCCTCGTCGACCGACCGCTGCCGATCGGCTTCACTCAAGTGCCGCGCCCGCTCCATCGTGTCGGCCCACAGCGCCTCGATCACCGCCCAGGCCTCGCGCATGCCCTCCGGCGTGGTCGCACGCAGCTTGACCCGCTCGGGATGGCGGCGGTCGAGCTCGGCCTCGATCAGCGGCGCCACCTCGACCCCGTTGACGACCAGGCCGTCGATCGCACCGTCGATGTCGGCGCCCATGAGCAGCGCACCGCGGATGACGGCGCCGGTCAGGTCGACCTCACGAAACCAGGCGCCGGACATGTCGGCGTTGACGAACTCGGCGCCTCGGAACTCATCGGTGTCCGCATGCCTGGCCACCGCCACATGCTATTGCGCGACACGCCGTTCGAACAGATGTTTGAAGTATGCGGTTCGTCCGGTCTACGGTGTGCGCACCAGCGTGAAAGGGATCGCCATGGCCAAGGACGCGAAGAAGGTCACCGAGCTTCCGGACGGCCCGCCGGACGCCAGCGGGCTCACCCCGCGTCAACGACGGGTGCTCGAGTTCATCCGCGAGAGCATCGAGCAGCGCGGCTACCCGCCGAGCATCCGCGAGATCGGCCAATCGGTCGGCCTGACCAGCTCGTCGTCGGTCGCCCACCAGCTCAAGACGCTGGAGTCCAAGGGCTTCCTGCGACGCGATCCCAACCGCCCGCGCGCGCTCGAGGTGTTCCTCCCCGACGTCATGGCCGCCCGCCGCTCGATCGGCAGCGCCCACGACTTCGGCTTCGACGAGACCGACGTCGGCAACGCCCGGCCGGAGGCGATGTACGTCCCGGTGGTCGGCCGGATCGCGGCCGGCGGTCCGATCCTGGCCGAGGAGCGGGTCGAGGAGGTGTTCCCGCTGCCGAAGACGCTGGTCGGCGACGGGACGCTGTTCCTCCTGGAGGTCAAGGGCGACTCGATGGTCGACGCGGCGATCTGCGACGGCGACTACGTCGTGGTCCGGCAGCAGCCGGCCGCTGAAAACGGCGAGATCGTGGCGGCCATGATCGACGACGAGGCCACCGTCAAGACGTTCTCCCGCAAGCGCGGCAAGGTCTGGCTGCTCCCGCACAACGACGCCTACGAGCCGATCGACGGCACCAACGCCACCATCCTCGGCAAGGTCGTCACCGTCCTGCGCCGGGTCTAGTCGGCCTCGGCGGCGGCCGCGTCGAGTCGGCGCAGTGCATCGCGAGCGACCCCCGGATCCGTCGTACGCCACATCGGCGGCAGCGACGCGGCGAGGAACGAGCCGTACCTCGCGGTGACCAGCCGTGGATCGAGCACGGCCACGACACCGCGATCGGACTGGCGCCGGATCAATCGGCCACTCCCCTGGGCCAGCAGCAGCGCGGCATGGGTCGCAGCGACCGTCATGAAGCCGTTGCCGCCGCGACGCTCGACGGCCCGCTGCCGGGCGCTCATCAGCGGATCGTCCGGTCGCGGGAACGGCAGCCGGTCGATGATCACCAGCTGACAGGTCTCGCCCGGCAGATCGACGCCCTGCCACAGACTCAGCGTGCCGAACAGGCAGGTCCGAGGGTCCTCGACGAACCGGCGGGCGAGCTCGGGGAGTTGCGCCTCGCCCTGGCACCAGACGTCGATGTCGGGCACTCGCTCGCGGAGCGCCTCGGTCGCGGTCTCGGCCGCCCGGCGGGACGAGAACAGCCCGAGGGTACGGCCGCCCGCTGCGCTCACTAGCTCGGCGATCTCGGTGAGCTGCGGGTCGCCGAGACCGTCACGTCCGGGCGGTGGCAGCTGCTTCGCGACGTAGAGGATCGCCTGCCGGCGGTAGTCGAACGGCGATCCGACGTCGATGCCACGCCACCGGACCTGGTCGTCATCGGACTCTGCGTCGTCGTCGGAGTCGGCATCGTCGCCGGTCTCACCAGCGGCGGACTCGCCTTCGGCCGGCGGCTCGTCTTCGATCCGCTCGTCGGCACGCAGCCCGATGCTGCTCGCCAGGGCGCGGAAGTCGCCACCCAGCTTGAGCGTCGCACTGGTCAGGACCACGGTCTTCTCGCCGAACAGCCGGTCGCGCAGCGTCAGTGACACGTCGAGCGGCGCGATCCGCAAGTCGTTGCCGCCACGGGCCGGATCGCGCTCGTTGACCCAGAGCACGTCCTGTTCGACGTTGGCCGCCATCCGTTCGGCGATCTGGCGTACCTCGTCGGTCATCGCCTTGGCCTGCTGCCGGATCGGATCCGGCTCGGCGCCGTCGTCCTTCGGCAGTGCCGAGAAGCAGGCCCGCGCACTGTCGCGCACCATCGCCAGCGCGTCGGCAAGCTGCTCGGACATCGCGTCGACTCGGCCAGCCGGCGTGGCCAGGATCGCGTCGCGC
The DNA here is from genome assembly GCA_035262905.1 of Nocardioidaceae bacterium. GTDB lineage: Bacteria > Actinomycetota > Actinomycetes > Propionibacteriales > Nocardioidaceae > DATFRX01. Next base: position 5,556 of record DATFRX010000351.1, on the reverse strand, counting down.
AACGCATCAGAGGCGTCCTCGAGCTCGTCGGCCTGGCCCTCGTGGAGCAGGTTGCGAGCTCGCCGGGCAGCCCGCTCCACGATGCCCGGCGACAGCTCGTCGGTCGACGCCTGCGTGACCCGCGACACGAGCTCGTGCGCCTCGTCGACGACGACGACCTCGTACTCCGGGATCATCGGTACGCCGTCGATCGCGTCGATCGCCAGCAGTGCGTGGTTGGTCACGACGATCTGCGCCACGGTCGCCTCGTCGCGGGCGGTCTCGGCGAAGCACTCCCCCGCGTAGGGGCAGCGGTTGGCGCCGAGGCACTCGCGAGCAGGCACGGAGACCTGCTGCCAGGCCTTCTCGGTATGCGCCGGCGCCGAGTCGCGATCGCCGCGGCCACCGGACTCGCGCTGCTCCTCGGCCCAGCTCCGCAAGGTGAGCACCTCGCCGCCGAGCGATCCGGTCGGCACGTCGACCAGGGTGCCCTGATCGTCCGGCACGCCGTCGCGGATCCGATGCAGGCAGGCGTAGTTGGAGCGGCCCTTGAGGACGGCGGCCCGGGGGCGCTGTCCGAGCACCGACTCGGCGGCGTCGAGCAGCGCGGGGATGTCGCGTTCGACCAACTGGTGCTGGAGATTGAGCGTCGCGGTCGCGACGACGACCCGCTTGTCGTAGAGGAACGCCGGTGCCAGGTAGCCCAGCGACTTGCCGGTCCCGGTGCCGGCCTGGACCAGCAGATGCTCGCCCTCGCGCAATGCGCTGGCCACCGCCTCGGCCATCTCGACCTGACCCGGCCGGTCCTGGCCCTTGATCGCCTCGACAGCGACCTCGAGCACGCGCCGCACGGTCGGTTGTTCGAGCCGCGGCGCCGAGTCCACCTGGATCACCCGCACACGCTACCGGGCCGACCCGACACGCGGCGGCTCATCCACAGGCGCCGTCGCGAAGTTGTCAGGTGGCGGCGACGGCGTAGCGCTCGAGGGTGCCGGCGAGATCGGGGTTGACCCGGGCGACGACCCGAGTGCCGTCGTTGGTGTATTCCATCTCGACCACTTCACCGCGCTCGTGCATCGCGTTGAGCAGATCGCCCCGCGCGTACGGCACGAGCACCCGCACCTCGACCTCGGGCCGGGGCAGGTCGGCCTCGATCGCCGCGACCAGCTTGTCGATGCCCTCGCCGGTACGTGCCGAGCACGCGACCGCATGAGGCTCCCGGGCGATCAGACGCGAGACGACCATCGGGTCGGCGACGTCGGCCTTGTTGATCGCGACCAGCTCGGGTACGTCGGCCGCCCCGATCTCGGCGAACACCTCCCGTACCGCGGCGAGCTGCCCCTCCGGGTCCGGATGCGAGCCGTCGACGACATGCACGATCAGGTCGGAGTCGGCGACCTCCTCCAGCGTGGATCGAAACGCCTCGATCAGCTGGTGCGGCAGATGGCGGACGAAGCCGACCGTGTCCGACAGGGTGTAGACCCGGCCGTCGGAGGTCGTCGCCCGCCGCGTCGTCGGATCGAGCGTGGCGAACAGCGCGTCCTCGACGAGGGCGCCGGCGCCGGTGATCTTGTTGAGCAGGCTCGACTTGCCGGCGTTGGTGTAGCCGGCGATCGACACCGACGGCACCTGGCGCCGACGCCGCTCGGCCCGCTTGGTGTCGCGCGTGGTCCGTAGGTGGGACAGCTCGCGACGCAACTTCGCCATCCGCTGGCCGATCCGGCGCCGGTCGGTCTCGAGCTTGGTCTCACCGGGGCCGCGGCCGCCGATCCCGCCGCCCTGCGACCCGACTCGGCCACCGGCCTGCCGGGACAGCTCGCCGCCCCAGCCGCGCAGTCGCTGGGTCATGTACTGCAGCTGGGCGAGCTCGACCTGCGCCTTGCCCTCGGCCGACTTGGCGTGCTGGGCGAAGATGTCGAGGATCAGCGCGGTGCGGTCGACCACCTTGACCTTGACCTGGTCCTCCAGGTTGCGCAGCTGGCTCGGCGCCAGCTCGCCGTCACAGATGACGGTGTCCGCACCGGTCGCGAGTACGGCGGCGCGCAGGTCATCGACCTTGCCGCGTCCGATGTAGGTCGCCGGGTCGGGCTTGCGCCGCCGCTGCAGCATGGCGTCGAGCACCTCGGACCCGGCGGTCTCGGCGAGCAGCTTCAGCTCGGTCAGCGAGTTCTCGGCGTCCTCGGTCGTGCCCTCGGTCCAGACGCCGACCAGCACCACCCGCTCCAACCGGAGCTGGCGGTACTCGACCTCGCTGACATCGTGCAGCTCGGTCGACAGGCCCGCGACGCGACGCAGCGCGTAGCGGTCCTCCAGATCGAGCTCGCCGACCGTCTCGGCGTACTCCTCATGCGGTTTCGTCATCGCCTCGATCCTGACACGGAACTCGCCCCGGCTCACGCGGATTAGCGCGTACGGCGGTCACTGGCGGTCAGCGCTGGCGGGCGGCCACCGCGGCCAGGCCGGACACGAGGACGTCGAGCCCGAACTCGAAGCGCTCGGTGTCGTCGCCCTCCACGAGCGCATCGGCGAGCGCCACGAAGTTCGGGAACTGGTCGGCCGGGAACGCGGCGAAGTAGTCGCGCAGCTGGGTCCGGAAGTCCTCCGGCTCGGCGTCGGCTCCGGTCGCACTGCCGCGGACATTCTGCTCGAAGGCGACGGCGTTGATGTAGAGCGGCAGCAGGTCGGCGGCGTATGCCACGACCCGATCCGGGAGGCCGCCGGCGCGCAGATAGCCGAGCAGCCGCTCACTGGCGCGCATCGCGCTGAATCCGAGCGGAATGTTGCCGATCGCGGCCCGTGCCACTCCCGGGTACGCCTGCAGCCTGGCCAGGAAGATACGGCCGATGTCCTTGACCTGCTCCTCCCAACGGTCCGGGTCGGGCTCGGGCAGCTCGACTCCTTGGATGATCCGGTCGATCAGCAGCTGGTCGAGCTGCCGCTTGCTCGCCACGTGGGCGTAGAGGCTGGACGGTCCGGTGTCGAGTGCGGCCGCGATCCGGCGCATGGTGACCGCGTCGTAGCCCTCCTCGGCGATCAGATCCAGGGCCGTGTCGACGATCCGCTCGGTCGACAGCGGAGTCCGGGCCGCCCGGGTACGGCGCGTCTTCGCACCCCACGGGGGTTCGGGCATCGACATGGCCACCTCTCATTCAGTCGCTTCCACGAACAGCGTACTTGACACGAACAATGTTCGATGTTAGAACGTTGTTCGTTAGCTTCGAACACTGTTCGTTACTCGATCTCGGAGGAGTCTCCATGTCAACACTCGCCGCCGGCGCACCCCCAAGGGGGTTGGTCGGCCATCCGTACCGCTGGTGGGTCCTCGCGCTGGTGCTCGCCGCCGAGGTGATGGACCTGCTCGACGCCACCATCGTCACCATCGCGGGCCCGGCCATCACCGGTGATCTCGGCGGCTCGTCGGCCACGCTGCAGTGGCTGCTCGCCGCGTACACGCTCGCGCTCGCCGTCGGTCTCATCGTGAGCGGCCGGCTGGGCGACCGGGTCGGCCGTAAACGCATGTTCCTCATCGGCGCGACCGGATTCACGCTCGCGTCGCTGATGTGCGGCCTTGCCTGGGATCCCGAAATGCTGATCGGCTGCCGCGTGCTACAGGGCCTGTTCGGCGCTGTGATGCTCCCGCAGGGGATCGCACTCATCAAGGCGGTCTTCCCGCCCGACGAGATCGGCAAGGCGTTCGCCGCCTTCGGACCCGTGATGGGTCTGTCCGCCGTACTCGGGCCGGTGCTGTCCGGCGTCCTGGTCGACGCCGATCTGTTCGGACTCGGCTGGCGGATGATCTTCCTGATCAACCTGCCGGTGGGCTTGTTCGCGATCCTCGGTGCCCGGCGGTTCATGCCCGAGGTCCGCGCCGGATCGGGTGCCCGACTCGACCCGCTCGGCACCCTGCTGCTCGTCGCCGGCTGTCTGCTGCTGTTCTACCCGCTCGTGCAGGGTCGCGAGCTGGGCTGGCCCACGTGGACGTTCGCGATGATGGCCGGCGCCGTAGTGCTGTTCGGCGCCTTCGGTCTGAGCGAGCGACGCGGCAAGGAGCCGGTCATCGCGCCGGGGCTGTTCCGGCATCGCGGCTATGTCGGCGGGCTGTTCGTCATCATGACGTTCGTCGGCGCCATGATCGGCTTCATGCTGGTGTTCAACGCGTTCACCCAGTACGGGCTGCACTACGACGCGTTGCACGCGGGACTGGCGCTCGTGCCGTGGTCACTCGGGATCGCTGTCGGAGCACCGCTGGGTGGAGCCCTGTTGGCACCTCGACTCGGTCGCGGCTGCCTGCAGATCGGGATGCTGGTCGCCGCCGGCGGCATGCTGCTGATGTGGTGGACCATCGGGGCGCAGGGCGCATCGGCGACGGTGTGGGACTTCGTGCCCGCCACGTTCGTCGCCGGAGTCGGGTGCGGTCTGGTGTTCGCGCCGCTGTTCGACATCGTCCTGGCGGATCTGGCCGACGACGAGGTCGGCTCCGGGTCGGGGTTGCTCACGGCCGTGCAGCAGTTCGGCAACGCCGCCGGTGCGGCCGCGGTCGGGACGCTGTTCTTCGAGTTGCTCAACAACCATGCGCTGATCGACTCCATGCGGGCGACGACCCTGGTCGCGGCCGGCATGTTCGGCCTGTCATTGCTGGTCTCGTACGGACTCCCCCGCAAGGCCCGTGAGGACGCGCTGGCGCACTGACACATCCACGCCCGCTGAGGGTAGGCAAATCGCGAGACACGCCGGCGTGTCTCGGGATTTGGCTACCGCCAGTGGACGGGTCAGCGTCAGGCGAGCGGCCAGCTGCCTTCGGCGACGAGGATGGCCGGGCCGACCAGGTCGACGCCGTCGTCTTCGCGGAGTACGACCTCGAGTGCGCCACCCGGTACGGCGACGTCGATAGACGCGGGGCGGTCCACGCCGGTCGCGTCGGCGAACGCCACCGCGGCCGCACAGGCGCCGGTGCCACATGACCGGGTCTCACCCGATCCGCGTTCGTGCACCCGCATCGCGATGGCGCGGTCGCCGACGCGTACGACGAACTCCACGTTGACCCCGTCGGGGAAGTCGAGCGGGTCATGACCGGGCGGCTCGAGCAGCGGCCCGGCCTCGGCGAGGTCGTCGACGAACACGACCGCATGCGGATTGCCGACCGACACCTTGACCGCGTCGCGCCGGACACCGTCGACGGTCACGAAGCTCAACCCCCGCACCTGCGCCGGGCCCATGTCGACGCCGATCCGGCCGTCATCGCGGACGGTGACGAGCCGGACGCCGCCGCGAGTGCCGATCGGCACCGGCGCCGAGGCATCGACGACGCCGGCGAGTACGAGATAGCGCATGAACACCCGAATGCCGTTGCCGCACATCTCGCTCAGCGAGCCGTCGGCATTGCGGTAGTCCATGAACCACTCGACCCCGTCGGCCGCGGCTGCCTTCGCGGCCGGCTCGTCCAGCGCAGTGGATCGGATCACGCGCAGCACGCCGTCCGCGCCGACACCGGACCGCCGATGGCACAGCGCCGCGACCGTTGTCGGGTCGAGGTCGACGATGCCATCGGGGTCCGGCACGACGAGGAAGTCGTTCTCG
>DATFRX010000350.1:0-2577 GCA_035262905.1 Nocardioidaceae bacterium | reverse complement strand
GAGCTCGGCTACCCGGTGCCGGCCGAGGTGATGGCGGCGACGCTCGGCGTCGGGCGCGAGGTGGCGGGCGACATCTCGCTGATGAACCAGAAGACCCAGCACGCGGCGGTCACCGGCGACATCGAGGGGACCCGCGAGGTGCAGGCGCGCATCCTCAAGTTCCTGACGACCGAGATCGACGCTCGCCGCGACCGGCCGAAGGGCGACCTGCTCAGCGCGATCGTGCACAGCGAGGTCGACGGCCGGCCCGTCACCGACGACATCCGATTCGGCATGGCCACCATGCTGATCGTCGCCGGCACCGACACGACGGTCAGCGGCATCACGAACACGCTCGCGCTGCTGGCCGACTACCCGGCCGACTACCGACAGAGCCTGCTCTATGACCGGGCCGAGCTGCTCGCGTTCATCAACGAGTCGCTGCGCTACGACGCGCCGGTCTTCGGCCTGGCCCGGACGGTGCGCGAGCCGGTGTGCCTGCGGGGCGCCGACCTGGAACCCGGTGACCGCGTCCTGCTGCTGTGGGGATCGGGCAACCGCGACGCCGAGCGCTTCACGAATCCCGACACGTTCGACCCGCACCGCAAGGAAACCAGCAACCTTACGTTCGGGTACGGGCGCCACCGCTGCATCGGCGATCACCTGGCGAAGCTGGAGATACGGGTCGTCGTCGAGGAAGTCCTCAAGAACATGCCGAACTACCGGCTCGCGAACGACGAGCCGTTGCCGCTGCGCACCGACCTCGAACACGGACCGCGCAGCCTGCCCGTCGTCTGGTGACGACGGGTCAGGTCAGGCGACCGCGCTGACGAGCTGGATCGCGTGCTCGACCAGGGCGATGAGGACTTCCTTGCTCGACGGGCGATGCCGGGCGTCGCACAGCACGACCGGCACGTGGTCGTCGAGATCCAGGGCAGTGCGGATGTCGGCGGTCGCGAACCGGTGGGCTCCGTCGAAGCAGTTGACGGCGACGATGAAGGGCACCCCGCGCTGCTCGAAGTAGTCGACAGCGGGGAAGGAGTCGGTCAGCCGGCGGGTGTCGGCCAGGACGACGGCGCCGAGGGCACCGTGGGCGAGCTCGTCCCACATGAACCAGAAGCGTTCCTGTCCAGGCGTACCGAACAGGTAGATCAGCAGATCCTCGCGCAGGGTGATGCGCCCGAAGTCCATCGCCACGGTGGTGGTGGTCTTGCGTTCCACTCCCTCGAGCGGGTCGACCAGCACGCTCGGTGCGGTGAGTTGCTCCTCGGTGCGGAGTGGCCGGATCTCGCTCACGGATCCGACGAGCGTGGTCTTGCCCGCGCCGAATCCGCCCGCGACCAGGATCTTGATCGCGACCGGGGATCGCGCCCGGCCCGCACCGTCCTCAGAGCTGACGTAGGCCATTGATCACCTCCCGGAGGATGGGCAGGTCGTCCTGCCACGGGGACATCGGCGGCTGATTGACGGTGACCAGGCCGTGCTCACGCAGGTCGGCGACCAGGATGCGCACGACGCCGAGTGGGAGGTCGATGTCGGAGGCGAGATCGACGAGCGACGTCGGTCTGACGCACATGCGGAGCAGCGAGAAGTGCTCCGGGTCGAGCGTCCACAGCTCGGACTGCGCGCGCCAGGTCGTCGTGATGATCGCGAGCAGGTCGAGGTTCGGCTCACCGCGGGGTCGGGTCCGGCCGCGAATGACCGCGTACGGGCGTACCACCGGGCCGGCTGCCTCGTCGGGCCAAGAATCCTCCGGCGCTGGCATGCCCCGGTCACTTGTGCCCGTTGCCGGCCGGATCCGGCCGGGGCGCCACCGCCAGGTGCGGGCCGACGCGCTTGACGAGGACGGCCATCTCGTAGGCGATCAAGCCGAGGTCGGCGCCCGACCCGCTGAGCACGGCGAGGCAGCTGCCCTCGCCGGCGGCGGTGACGAACAGGAACGCCGACTCCAGCTCGACGATCGTCTGCCGCGGCTGCCCGCAGTTGAACTGCAACCCCGTGCCGCGGGCCAGACTCTGAAAGCCGGCGGCGATGGCCGACAGGTGCTCGGCGTCTTCACGGCTGAGGCCGGAGGCGCCGATCGTGAGTCCGTCGCGGGACAGGATGACGGCCTTCTGGATCGGCGAGATGCGCGCGACCAGATCGTCGAGCAACCAGTTCAGCTCGCCGTGCGCGCCCGGCGATGGGACGGCGGGGCGGCCGGCCGGGTCGTCCGGCCGCGACGGCGTCGTGTCCGAGTCAGATTCCGTAGCCATCATCGCCCCCGATCTCGCCGTCGCCCTCAGGTCGCTCGCCGTCCGGCTCGGACCTTCCACGTTCCCAACCCCGCTGCAGCGAGCTCACGAGCGAGCGCGTCTGTTCGGGCGAGCGGTACTCGGAATCCTGCTCACCCGCCGTGGGCGGACTGGGCGGAGCGGCGGTGCGAAGTTGCGGGGCCAGGCTCGCCTGCCGCACGCGTCGGGGCAGCAGCCCCAGCTCATCCGCGCCGTCGGCGTCGCCCGGACCGCCGTTACCGGTCGCCGAGAGCTCCGACCAGGAATCGTCGCCGGGGAGCGGGCCGGCCGATGCGTCGGCCGGCCGGGAGAGCAGCGGGTCCGG
>DATFRX010000349.1:0-3212 GCA_035262905.1 Nocardioidaceae bacterium | reverse complement strand
GTCTCGGAGCTGATCTGGTCCACGACCACGACCGCCGTCCGCTCGTCCACCGCGCTCGCGAAGGCGTCGATCGTGTCGTCGGCGGTCGCCTCGAGCGGCACCGCGACCGTGACCACCTCGGCCCCGCACCTTCGGGCGACCCGCTCGGCGGCGATCCGGACTGCGCCGTACACGTGATCGGAGAGGACGATCCGACTGCCTTCGGCGATCGGCACGGTGGACAGTGCCACGTTGACGCCGGTGCTGGCGTTGCGGACCAGGACCAGGCCGTCCGGATCGGTCCGGAGGTAGCCGGCCAGCGCCCGACGACTGGCCGCCAGCCGGTCCGGCAGCCGGCGAAACCAGGCCATCGGGTTCGCCTCGGTCTCTGCGCGCAATGCGGCGGCGGCCTCCTGCGTACGCCGGGGTACGGCGCCGAAGGATCCGTGGTTGACATGGAGTACGCCCGGGTCGAGTGTCCAAAGGTCCGGTCGCGCGGGCAGCGACTGTGTCATGGACCCACGCTATGCGCCGGGCCAGAATCGATGTGGCAGAGCCGACGATGCGATGGACGGATGGTGAGTGACCCGTGGTGACGGCAACTCCGAGGGACCTGCCGCAGCAGATGGGCGAGCGGCTGCCCGCCATGCTCGCCGACATCGAGGCCCTGGTGCGCCTGGAGTCGCCGTCGGCCGACCTGGCGGCGGTTGCCGCGAGCGCCGACGTCGTGGCCGAAGTCGGGACCGCGCGACTCGGCGCCGAGCCGGAGCGCATCGTCGTCGACGGGTGCACCCATCTGCGCTGGCGGCTGGGATCGGGCCCCGCGCGGGTGCTCGTGTTGTGCCATCACGACACGGTCTGGCCGATCGGCACGCTGCTGACACACCCGTTCGACGTAACCGACGGAGTGCTTCGCGGGCCCGGCTGCTTCGACATGAAGACCGGCCTGGTGATGGCCTTCCATGCGCTGGCAACGCTCGACGATGTGTCCGGTGTGACCATCCTGGTGACCGGCGACGAGGAGCTCGGGTCGCCGACCTCGCGCTCGCTGATCGAGGCCGAGGCGACCGGCTGCCGGGCTGCGCTGGTGCTGGAGGCGTCGGCCGACGGAGGCGCGCTCAAGACCGAACGCAAGGGGGTGTCCCGCTACGACGTCGGGATCGTCGGCAAGGCCGCCCACTCCGGCCTCGAGCCCGAGCGCGGCGTCAATGCCTCGGTCGAGCTGGCCCACCAGGTGATCACGGTCAGCGCGCTGTCCGATCCGGAAACGGGTACGACGGTGGTGCCGACCGCGATGTCGTCCGGTACGACGGCGAACACCGTGCCGGCGGCCGGAACCTTCGCCGTCGACGCGCGGGTCCGGACCGCCGAGGAGCAGGGCCGGGTCGACGAGGCGATGCGGGCACTGCGGCCCGTGCTCCCCGGGGCGGCGCTGGACGTGGTCGGCGGGCCGAACCGGCCGCCGCTGCAAGCGTCGGCGTCCCGGGAGCTCTTCGACCGGACGGCCAAGATCGCCGACCGACTCGGTCTGGCTCCGCTCACTCAGGCGGCGGTCGGCGGCGGGTCGGACGGCAATCTGACGGCCGGGGTGGGCACGCCGACCCTGGACGGACTCGGCGCGGTCGGAGGCGGTGCCCATGCCGACCACGAGCACGTCCTCGTCGACGCACTGCCCGAGCGGACGGCGCTGCTCGCCGTGCTCGTACACGACCTGTTGACCGACTCGGGTCGTACCTAGTCACCAAAGTCGGGCCCGGCTCTCGTCCCGGCCCACCATGACGGCCGACGCCGTCGCAAGGAGCATGGAGACCATGGCGAAGCTCACCGGGGTCGAGCTGCGGCGGATCCGGATGCCGCTGGTCGCCCCGTTCCGTACCTCCTTCGGCACCGAGCTCGAGCGCGACGTGCTGCTGCTCCGGGTCGTCCTCGACGACAGCGAGGGCTGGGGCGAGTGCGTCGCGGGCTCGGATCCGCTCTATTCGGCGGAGTACGTCGAGGCGGCGGCCGACGTCCTGCGACGGTTCTTCATCCCGGCGGTCGCCGAGTGTCAGGATCTCGACGCGCATCAGGTGTCGCGGACGCTGGCCAGGTTCAAGGGCCATCCGATGGCGAAGGCCGCGCTGGAGATGGGCGTGCTCGACGCCGAGCTTCGCCACCGCGACACGTCGCTCGCGCGCGAGCTCGGGGCGGTGCGCGATCGCGTGGAGTGCGGGGTCTCGGTCGGCATCATGGACTCGATTCCGCAGCTCCTCGACGCGGTGGCCGGCTATCTCGACGAGGGCTACCTGCGGATCAAGCTCAAGATCGAGCCGGGCTGGGACGTCGAACCGGTACGGGTCGTGCGCGAGACCTTCGGCGACGAGATCCTGCTGCAGGTCGACGCGAACACGGCGTACGGGCTGGCCGACGCCCGGCATCTGGCCAAGCTCGACGACTTCGACCTGCTGCTGATCGAGCAGCCGCTCGACGAGGACGACGTACTCGGCCACGCCGAGCTGGCCAAGCGGATGCGTACTCCGATCTGCCTCGACGAGTCGATCACCTCGGCCCGGTCCGCCGCCGCGGCAATCACGCTCGGCGCATGTCAGATCGTCAACGTCAAGCCCGGCCGGGTCGGCGGCTATCTGGAGGCCCGCCGCATCCACGACGTGTGCCAGGCCCATGGCGTCCCGGTCTGGTGTGGCGGCATGCTCGAGACCGGGATCGGCCGGGCCGCCAACGTCGCACTGGCCGCCATGCCCGGGTTCACGCTGCCCGGCGACACGTCGGCGTCGAGCCGCTACTACCACCGCGATGTCACGGCACCGTTCGAGCTGGACGCAGGCCATCTGTGGGTGCCCACCGGACCCGGGATCGGTGTGGAGCCGATCCCGGCCGAGCTCGACGCGGTCACGGCGCAGACCGAGTGGATCGCGCTCTGATGGCCGACGACCCCTCGGTCCGCGACCGTGTCGAGTCGGCCGCGGCCGATGCTCGCGCCGAGGTCTACGCCCACGCGATCGACCTCGACTCCGGCGCCGAGATCGGGCTGCGGCCGGACGAGCCGGTGGTCGCGGCATCGGTGTTCAAGGTCCCAGTACTCACCGAGTACGTCCGGCAGGCGGCCGCCGGTGAGCTCGATCCGGCCAAGCGAATCACGGTCCCGGCCGGCAGCGGCACCGTCGGCGGGACCGGACTCAGCATTTTCCTCGACGATGCGGAGTGGTCGCTGCGCGATGTCGCGACCTCGATGA
>DATFRX010000348.1:0-6220 GCA_035262905.1 Nocardioidaceae bacterium | reverse complement strand
GCTGGTGACGGAGCACGGCTACCGCGAGGCGGGCCGGCTGATCGGCGGCTATCGGGTGCCGAGCGTGATCGTCCAGGAGGGCGGCTACCACCTCGACACGATCGGCGGCCTGGTCGGGGCGTATCTCGAAGGTCACGCGGGCGACTGAGCGCCGCCTCGCCTCAGGCGACGACGTCGACCCGGATCGCGGCCGGAGTCGCGCCGTAGACGCCGGCCAGCGTGTGCACGGTCGTCCGGGCGACACCGGCCGGGTCGACCGGAGCGGGTCGGCCCTGGTTCCAGTTGGGGGTGTTCGCCGGGCCCTTCGGACGCGGCGGCAGCCAGCCCAGCGCAGCCAGCTGCGCGAGTTGCGGCTCGGCCACCGTCGACGACGCCTCGAGGTACATCGCGTCGCCGCTCATTCCGAGCCACTGGACATAGTGCTCGGAGCCCTCGACCGCCAGCACGAGCGCGGCCGTCGGATCGCTCGTCGCCTGTCGGGCCCGCTCGGTGAGCTCCTGCTCGAGCGACTCCCAGCCGGCCGGCACCGGGCCCGGATCGGGGATCGGCTGCGGCGACGGCTCAGTGGCCCGCTGGTCGTCGCCACGGCGGCGCCATCTCACGGGGTGCGCACCTCGTCCGGAAGCAGCAGGGTGAGTCGTCGCCACACACCGGTGGCGGTGGTCGGCCACAGGGTCGAGTCCTGACCGCCGGTGTCGACCAGGCACAGCCCGGCGCCCGTGTCGGCGACCTGCATGCCGCGAGCGGCCGGCTGACCCTCGGGCGTCGTCCAGGTCAGCGTGACGGCCCACATCCGCCAGGGCCCGGTGACCAGCCGGTCGACGACGGCCGCCAGCGGCAGCTCGGAGGCACCGACTGAGAGCTGCTCGGCGGCCTGGCGCCGCTTCGCCGCGTCGGAGTCGAACAGGCTGTCGTAGAGAGCGCTCGGCAGGTGCAACGGGTCCGAGCCCGCCCGTGGCCGGGGGCCGAGTCGTACGACCCGGGCGATCGTCATCGGCATGAAGCTCGGATGCACCGTGACCAGCTCACGCATGCCGTCGGGCGCGTCGAGCAGCAGGGCGGCCGCCTCGCTTGAGACCCAGCCGTCACCGATCCGGCGCCGGCCGTTGTGCTCGATGGATCCCGCCTGGAGCCGGCAGATCGGCTCGGTCACCGCCTGCAGACCGGGCCAGACCTTCGGATGCGGCTGGCCGTCCTGGATCGCACCCGCTTCGCGCAGCGCACTGAGCTCCGGTCCCGGCTCCGCCGATCCGCGTGCCCACGCGACCAGGCAGTCGAAGGTCTCCTGGTCGAGCCGGAGCCGCCCGGTGTGGCTGTCGAACGCGACCGTCATGTCGCCTCCTCGTCGTGACGCGTCGAGCCGGGACGGAACCGTCGCGCGATCGACGAGAAGACGTCGGCGAGGCTGTCGTAGGACAGGGTGGCGACCGAGGCGGTCAGGGTGTAGCCCGTCGATCCTGACACCATCGCCCACTGCTCCATCGTCACCGGCCCGGTGTCCGGCGATGCATGGTGCGCCAACCGGCGTACGACCGGCTGGTCGCCGAACTGCATGACCTCGCGGTCGAGCAGGAAGTAGTTGCGCAACTCCTGGCGGAGCAGCCGGTCGTTGTCGGCCTGCCACTGCTCGAGGTCGGGCCCGGACGACAGGTCGTCGACCGTGACCACGAGGTTCGCCCGGAATCCGGCCGGATCCTCGGGCTCGCGAGCGATCAGCGCCACGCTGGTCTGCGGGTCCTCGAGCCGATCCCAGCCCGGCGGGACCGAGACCACGCAGCCGGTGCCCGGGTGGCGATACTCGTCCAGGTCCACGTCACTCTCACCTTCGCTCGGGTACGACGCCGGCACATCGGTCCCTTACCTGCCGGGCCCGGCCCCATCCCACGTCGAACACCTGCGCGACGTCGGGTGTCTCCACGACGAGTCGCGGAAACCATGAACGGTAGAGGAAGCCAGTACGCGAACGGCCGTCCGCCCCGGCACGAGGCGGCACGACGCGTACGTCAACGATGTCGTCGATGTCGATGGCGATCACCGTTCCCTTGCGGCGCAGGGCATCCTCGGCCCGGCTGGCGGCGAAGACCAGACCACTCGGGTAGAGGGTCAGTCGGCCGTCAATCGTGCCCTTGCGGGACATGCCGTGCGCGCGCTCGTCGGTGTCGGGATCATGGACCCAGCCACCGCGCCACGATCCCAGCGGGCGATCGCCACGGTAGCGGTCGGCCGCGTCCTGCGCACTGACCACCCCGGGCCGATCGGTAAGGCCGACGACCGCCGCCGCGAAGGCATTGGACAGGTCGGCCCGGCGCTCCGCATCCGACATCTCCCGATACCAGCGCGGTCCCCACCAGCGGGGGAGCCGGGCGAAGATCACCGCGATCACCAGCGCGAACCCGAACAGCACCGGCAGCCCGACCACCGCGGTGAACCACGGCCCGATCAGGGTCAGCAGGCCCATGCCGAGGATGATCAGGCCGAGGCCTGGGACCAGACCGAGCATGACCTGGCCGCCGAACGGAGAGCCGACCCACCAGCGCGACCTGCGCGTACGCCCCTGCCAGGCCCAGATCGCGACCGCGATCAGCAGCACGCCGATGGCGACGACCACGACATGAGGCATCGTCGGTCCGTACGTCCCCTCCGCCGCAACCATGACGAATTCACACTACGCCCGGCGGTTCGGGCCAGGCCCGATCACCAGGGCGTGATGTCGTCGATCACGTCGCCGGCCACGTCGGTCGCGTTGTCCCACGCCTCGCTGGTCTTGTCGGCCGCCCAGTCGACCGCGTCGCCGGCGGCGTCGACCGTGTGGTCGACCACCCAGCCGGCCGCTCCAGAGGCCACGGCGCCACCGACCAGCCCGCCGACCACGCCACCGACGACGGTGCCGACCGGTCCACCGAAGGAGCCGATCGCGGCTCCGGCCTGCGCGCCCGCCCACGCACCTCCGAGCGCGGCACCGCCCTGCACGACGCCGCGATAGGTCGACCGGCCGACCTTCGCCTCGGTGCTCAGGGTCGGGTCGTCCCAGTCCCGGAACGCCTGCTCGGCGGCCGACGCCGCGAAGGTCAGCGGCTTGGCCACCCGGCCGGTCCACTTCAGACCACTCAGCCAGGCCGCCCGGGACGCACTCTGGTAGGGCAGCGCCTGCCAGTTGGTGCTCTTGGTGGACGCCAGCATCCGCTGCCAGGTCGACAGGCTGACGGGCGAGATGTACAGGCCAGCCGGGCTGCGTGGGGCGAACCGGCCGAGGCGTACGTTGGCCATCCAGGCCGCGAGGTTGCCGGTGCGCCCCAGGCCCTGGTTGGCCAGGAAGGCCGGCACGCCGAAGACGCCGAGCGCGGTCGAGGGCATCACCAGACCCCGCAGGGCACCGAGGATCTTCTCCCCGACCGTGGGATCGGACATCGCCGCCGGCCCGGCCCGCAGCATGGCGGCCACATCACCCGCGTCGTCGTCGAGGGTGCGCTCGGCGGCCTGCTGCCGCCGTCGCAGATCCGCTCGCTTCGCGTCGATCGCGTCCTGGTCGGTCGAGTTGCCTACGAACTCGTTCCACTCCTGGTTGAGCCCGTCGATCGTCGTGTTGTACGTCTGCCGGGCCGACTCGTAGATCGAGAGCGCCCCGGCGGCGAACAGGGTCGCCTCGGAGACGTTCTGGATGTCCTGCTGCGGCTGCGTGGGCGCTGCGGTGATCGGCGCGGTGAACAGACCGTCGACGGCCGGAACGCTGGGGGCGGCAGCGGCCGTGAGGTCGCCGCCCACGCCTTGGATCCGGCTGGCCAGACTCACGAGACCTTCGGCCGGACCGGAGGCGTCGCCGGGTTGATGCGGGAAAGGCGGACCCTGACTCAGGTCGACCATCTCAGCTCCTCGAGCGGGCGTCGGGCATGCCGTACCAGTGGGCGACCATACGAGCCCGAGGGGTCACTGCCGCTACGGCTGCATCGTCAGGAAGACGTACACCGCGAGTACGACCAGGTGCAGGCTGCCCTGCAGCCGCGTCGCCCGTCCCGGCACGACCGTGAGTACGCCCACGACGACCGTGAGGGAGAGCAGGACGATCTGGGTCGCACCGAGCCCCAGCACGAGCGGCGTGTCGATCCAGATCGACGCCACGGCGATCGTCGGGATGGTCAGGCCGATGCTGGCCATGGCGGACCCGTACGCCAGGTTGAGGCTGGTCTGGATCCGGTCGCGGGTCGCCGCCCGCGCTGCCGCGAGGGTCTCGGGCAGGAGCACCAGCAAGGCGATGGCGACGCCGACCACCGCATGCGGCAACCCGGCCCGGGCCACCAGCGCCTCGATCGGGTGCGACTCGACCTTGGCCAGGCCGACGACTGCGACCAGCGACACGAGCAGCAGGGCCAGGCTGGTCAGCGCCGTTCGATTCGACGGGGGCGTCGCGTGCTCGTCCTCGGGCAGGATCTCGCCCTCCGGGGTGACCGGCAGGAAGAAGTCGCGATGCCGGACGGTCTGGGTGAACACAAAGGTCAGGTAGAGCACCAGGGACGCGACCGCGGCGAAGGTCAGCTGCGACGAGGTGAAGACCGGCCCTTCGGCGCTGGTCGTGAACGTTGGCAGCACCAGACAGGTGGTCGCCAGGGTGGCCACGGTGGCCAGCGCGGCGCCGGTGCCTTCGGCGTTGAAGTGCGTGGTGCCGAACCGCAGGGCGCCGATCAGCAGCGCGATGCCCACGATGCCGTTGCAGGTGATCATCGCCGCCGCGAAGACGGTGTCCCGCGCCAGCGACTCGGTGTCCGATCCACCCGACACCATCAGCGTGACGATCAGGCCGACCTCGATGATGGTGACCGCGACCGCGAGCACCAGCGACCCGAACGGTTCGCCGACCCGGTGCGCCACGACCTCGGCGTGCTGCACCGAGGACAGGACGCACACCGCGAGGAGTACGGCGATCAGCACCTCGATCAGGACGTCGAGGTGCCGTCCCCAGGTCGGGGCCAGGACGAGTACGCCGGCCAACGGCGCCAGCGTCGTCCAGCGGGTCCAGATCGAGGTCTTCATGCTCCCTCTCCGCCTGAGGTGGAGTCCCCGAATCTAGCCGGGTTCCGCTACGACCAGCGCGAACCCCGCGACTGTCGGGTCGAAGCCGTACGCTCGACAGCATGAGACCGGCCGAAGAGTTGACCCGTACCGTGGCGCCGTTCCGGATGGTGAGCGACTTCCAGCCGTCCGGCGATCAGCCCGAGGCGATCGACGCGCTCGAGAAGCGGGTCAACGGCGGTGCCAAGGACAACGTGCTGCTCGGCGCGACCGGCACCGGCAAGACCGCCACGATCGCCTGGCTCGCCGAGCGGGTGCAGCGGCCGGTCCTGGTCATGCAGCCCAACAAGACGCTGGCCGCGCAGTTCGCCAACGAGTTGCGCCAGTTCTTCCCGGACAACGCGGTCGAGTACTTCGTGTCCTACTACGACTACTACCAGCCCGAGGCCTACGTACCGCAGACGGACACCTACATCGAGAAGGACTCCTCGATCAACGACGAGGTGGAGCGGCTGCGGCACTCGGCGACCTGGTCGCTGGTCAGCCGGCGCGACGTCATCGTGGTCGCGACCGTGTCGGCGATCTACGGTCTGGGCTCGGCGGACGAGTACATCCGGCAGATGCTGCACATCGAGACCGGTCAGGTGATCGAGCGCGACGACCTGCTGCGACAGCTGGTCGCGATCCACTACAACCGCAACGACATGGCGGGCACGCGTGGCACCTTCCGGGTTCGGGGCGACACACTGGAGATCTTCCCGGTCTACGAGGAGCTCGCGGTGCGTGTGGAGTTCTTCGGCGACGAGGTCGAGCGGCTGATGGTCCTGCACCCGCTCACCGGCGAGGTGGTCCGCGAGGACAAGGAGACCTACATCTCGCCGGCGTCGCACTACGCCAGTGGCGCCGACCGGATGGAGCGGGCGATCAAGGGCATCGAGGCCGAGTTGGAGGAGCGGCTGGCCGAGCTCGAGAAGCAGAACAAGCTGCTCGAGGCCCAGCGGCTGCGGATGCGTACGACCTACGACATCGAGATGATGCGCCAGGTCGGCTCCTGCTCTGGCATCGAGAACTACTCGCGGCACATCGACGGCCGCCAGCCGGGGGAGCCGCCGCACTGCCTGCTCGACTACTTCTCCGACGACTTCCTGCTGGTCATCGACGAGTCGCACGTGACCGTGCCGCAGATCGGCGGCATGTTCGAGGGCGACATGTCCCG
>DATFRX010000347.1:0-2937 GCA_035262905.1 Nocardioidaceae bacterium | reverse complement strand
CTGCAGCGCGCGGCGTACCTGATGGTCGGCGATGTCGGTCTGGCCCAGGACCTGGTCCAGGAGGCGCTCATCAAGACCTACGTGGCGTGGCCGAGGCTGCGCGACCCGGCGGGCGTCGAGGCGTATGCGCGCAAGGCGATCACCACCACCGCGATCACCTGGTTCCGTCGCCGGGCGTGGAGCGAGCGGCCGAGCAGCCGGGCACCCGACGCCGCCATGCCCGCTGACTCCGTCGAGGACAGGCTGTGGCTGTGGCAGCACCTGTTGCGGCTGCCGGTGCGGCAGCGCGTGGCGATCGTGCTGCGCTACTACGAGGACCTCAGTGAGGCCGCGACAGCCGAGGCCATGAACTGCGCTGTGGGCACCGTGAAGAGCCAGGTCGCCGCCGGCCTGGCCAAGCTGCGTGAGTGGGTCGGCGACGGCGTCGAACTGGACGGGGAGAAAACAAGATGACCGAATATCTGAAGACGTTACTGCATGACAAGGCGACGTCGGTCGACTTCCGGCCGCCCGACCTACCGGCCATCCGGCGGGCCGGTGACCGCCGCATCGTGGGCCGCCGCTCGCTCGTGGCGCTCGCCGGCGTGGCTGTGGTGGCCGTGACGGTCGGGAGCGTGGCGGTGTTCGGGTCGTCGCCCGACCGGTCTCCGCAGCCGGGGTCGGGCACGGCCGGAGTCTGGGCGGTCGGCGGGGAGATCCACGATGGCAGCGACACCATCGATGCCGGGCATGTGATCCACGCGTTCGTGCGAACCTCGGCCGGCTTCGTCACGGTCGACGGTGACGGCGCAGTCCACTCCGTGACCTCGACGGGCGACGAGGCGATCGGCAGTCTCGACCTCGTGGCAGCGGTAGCGATGGACGCGGCGGTGCTCGTCTCCGATGCGCCGGGGTCGCTCGTGGGCTGGGTCGGCTTCCAGGACGGGGCACCGGTGTTGGTTACCTATGACCAGGCGACCGACCGGTTCCTCGAACGCCATGCGGTGCCGGGCGCCTCCGCGGGAGACGTCCGCTATCGTGCCATCGACGGGCGTACGGGTTACTTCAGCGGTCCGGCAGGCCTGTACGCGTTCGACCTCGACAACGGCGCCGAGACCCTGCTCCGGTCGGCCACCGCCGTGCCGCACTACCGGCTCGACAGCGTCGAGAACGGCATGCTGGCCTTCGCGAGGGTCGACGAGCCGAGGGCCATCTTCGCCGGTCCGTCCATCGAGGACGCCGAGGAGCTCTACACCATCCCTGCTCCGGACGGGAACCGGCAGTCCGACGTGGACGTTCCTGTCGTCCTCTCGCCGACGGGGGACTGGCTCGGCCTCTCGGTCAGCGAGTTCGAGTTCGGCGAGCAGGGCGACACCCTGACGTACGTCGACGTGCGGCCGCGCGTCTACGACACCAGAACCGGCGAGCTCGTTGTGCTCGGCCTCCCGGACAGCACCTTCGGGGTGGCGAGCGTCTGGCTCACCGCCACGACCCTGCAGGTGCTGCTGATCGATGAGTTCACCATGCCCATCGCGGAGGACGAGCCGATACACGCCTCGGCCTACGCCTGCTCGGTCCCGGACGGCTCCTGCGAGCTCGTGGCCGACTTCGGATCCATCAACTCCAACGCGAGAACGCCCGACGCCCCGATGGCGCCGGATGGGCAATGGACCGACTAGCCCATCCATCTGCGGTGCGGCTCCGAATCCCAGGCGTCCGTGTCCCCAGTGGACACCCAGGGATCCGAGAGTGAGGAGTCTGCCATGACCCGTCGTACCCGTCGCTGGATCGCCTACGCCATCTCCGCGGCCATCGCCACTGCGCTGGTGGCGGTACCGGCCGCCGCCTACGCCGGCCTCACGGCGTTCCCCGTCGACTAGCGCGGCACTCATCGGTCTCCGGTCCCTGAGCGCGGGACCGGAGACCGACCCGAGCGGATCAGTGCCGGCGGAAGCCCACCGTCCGGTGGTGCCCGTCGGTGTTGGTCGGCGGCGCCGGCGCCGGGCCCGACGGCGGCTGTGCCGCGGGCGCGTCGTCACCGGAGACCGTGGCGCAGCGCTGGTTGTTGAGGGTGAAGTTCGGCGGCGCGCCGTTCGCGACGTTGTCCCACGAGGCCGTGAAGCCGATGCCCGTACTGCGGCCGGGCGCGATCGTGCCCTTCCGGCTGTCGCGCTTCACCGTCACGTACTTGCCGTTCGGTCCGCTCTGCTCGTACCGCCCGCCCCAGGTCCGGCCCCGGTTGAAGGTCTGACCGTTGGCGAACTCCCAGCGCAGCGCCCAGTTGTTGATGGGCGTGGTGCCGGTGTTGGTGATGGTGACGCCGACCTGGAACCGGCCCCACGACGACTTGACCAGCTCCCACCTGACCGCGCACGAGGTGGCCGGCAGGTCCTCTTCCTCGACCAGGAAGACGTTCATGTCGGCCTCATCCTTCGCGTCGGTGTTGTCGGCGATGAGCTGGCCCAGCGTGCGGCGGTAGTCGATGCCGTACTGGCCGCGGATCGCGCCCAGGACCGGGTCGTTGCCGTAGAAGAACCGGTCGCCGTCACGCAGGGCCTGGAACTGGCGCGTCCAGATCGCCAGCTGCAGCTCGCCGAACTCTGAGCCGGGCACGTGCGGCTCGGCCATCATGCCGACGAAGGCATCGACGTTGTTCACGTTGCCGTAGATCGCCCGTAGCCGGGCCGCGATCGTGCTGCCCCTGGTCTCCTCGGTGGCGCCCTCCTCGCCGGCCGCCACCGGGGCACCGTCGATGTCGGTGAGTGCGGTGATGGCCAGGCTGTTCGGGTTGTCGATGCCGCTGCCGGGCGGGAACGCGGACGTCGACTCACCGGTGATCGCGGTGAATGAGGTCCTGGGCGCCAGACCGTACGCCTGACGCAGGGCGTTGTAGCTCGGCATGCCGTGGTCGCGCCCTCGCTCGATGTCGATCGCGCCGAGGTCGACGACGCCGGAGAA
>DATFRX010000346.1:0-5879 GCA_035262905.1 Nocardioidaceae bacterium | reverse complement strand
GCCGTACAAGCAGGTGTCGCGACTCGGCAATCCGCTGTTCAACGAGGTCCTCGTGCCGATGGTGCGCAAGGACGAGTGGAACAGCCAGCCACCGAGCGACGACAAGAGCTTCGCGATGTACGTGCAGAAGCCGGAGCTCGCCACGCTGCTGCCGGTGCTGTACCCCGGAGTGTTCCCCAACCTCGCTGGATACAAGAAGCCGCGGGCCGACCTGAGTGCGATCCTGCTCACCGGCATCCCGGACGGCGTCGTGCCGGGCTTCCAGAACTTCACCGGCCCGGTGCTGTCGGACATGCTCCGCCTGAACATGGCGGTGCCGCCGGCGTCGAACCCGAATCCGCTCGGTCTGGTGGCCGGCGACGCGGCCGGATTCCCCAACGGGCGAAGGGTTTCCGACGACGTCGTCACGGTCGAGCTCCGGGCCGTCGCGGGTCTGACCATCCCGTTGGTCGACCCGGCGTACACGCCGGATGGCGCGGCCAGCGCGATCAAGGACGGTACGTCGAACACGAACTCCTGGTACTTCGCGGACTTCCCGTACCTCGGTACGCCAGCGGGTGGCTACCAGACGACGCCGGGGACGCCGGGCACATGAGGTCCGCCGAGAATCCGCACGCCGGACAGGGTCGCGCGGTCGCGGTCGACGTGGGCGACGGCATCGGCGCCCTGGTGCTCGAGATGCCGGCCGAGCTCGAGGGAGTCGAGATCGAGCTGCGACCGGCAACGGGTGGGCACCTCACGCATGTCGCTGTGGTCGCGCGGCCGACGCCGCAGGGCAGGACCGTGTACTCGGCGGTCTTCTTCGACGTCGCCGAGGGCAGCTACGAGCTCTACCAGCGGCCAGACGGTCCAGTACGTCTCCGGGTCGATGTCGCCGGAGGTGAGGTCGCGCACGCAGCGTGGCCGGGGTAACGGGGGATGACGGCGGTCGGCGCGCGCCTCAGGTCGCCATCCGCGCAGCGCCGATCGCCGTCATCAGGGCCTCGCCCTCGACGCGCTCATCGCCGCCCGCGAGGATCAGCGTCCGGGCGCGTTGATAGGCACAGCCGGCGGCATCGAGCGCATCGGCGGCCGCGAGCAGTCCGTCGCGGTCGCCGTCGAGCATGGCCGCCGCCCGATTGACCATGGCCGACGCGACCGGATTGCGGCCGACCGTGAAGCGCGCGATCTCGAGGCGCTCGCGCCGGTCGGACAGCTCGGCGAGTACCGCCGCCTCGGCCCACACCGCCGCGTACCACTGTCGCCAGGCGCCGTCGGACCAGCGCCGCAGCGCCTGGGGCGGGTCCGCGAGGTCGACGAGCGCCTCGTCGATCCGCCCGTGATGCAGGTCGACGATGCCGTCGAAGACCTGGGTGTACCCCGTCCCGTAGCCGACCAGGGGAGTCACCACCCGGCGCATCTCGGCGACGATGTCGAGCCACTCGCGGCGGCCGTCGTCGTCGCCACGGAGTCCGAAGACCATGGCGGCGGCCGACGGTGCCATCGCGATGCCACCGGTCGCCGCCCGGCCGGCCTCGATCCAGCCACGGCGAAACTGGTCCGCGAAGCCGATCGCCTCGTCGAAGTCGCCTGCCAGCCCTGCCGTCGTCAGCTGCCAGATCACCGCCAGATGAGCGGATTGGCGGAACAGCGGCAGGTGGCGTCGCCGCTGACCGTACCGACGCGCAGTCTCGAGATCCCCGATGGCGAGATAGATCATCGGCGCCATATGGAAGGTGTCGGTGTACTCCCATGCCATCTCGACCTCGCGGGCCATCGGCGTGAGCAACCGGATGCGTCGCTCAACGACGGCGGTCGCCTCCTCGAACTCGCCGCAGGCCAGGCGGGCCGCGGTCAGCTGGTCCAGCGCGGCGCTCTCCAACCGGACATCGCCGACCCGGCGGGCGAGCTCGACGGCGCGCTCGATGAGCTCGGCCGAGGCCGGATCGGTGCCGTCACCGAGCCCGATGACGGTGAGCATGCCGGCCTCGACGCGAGCCTCGCCGAAGGCCAGCGTCTGGGCGTCGCCGAGGATGGCGGCCTGCTCGGCCGGGGTGGGGAGCCTCGACAGCAGACCGGGCGAGCGGTTCATCAGCTCGGCCGCGGTGACGAGGTTGATCGCGGCCGATCGGGCGTCGTCAGCCTGGCGAGCGGTGTCGGCCGCCGCCAGGAAGAGCCGGATCGCCTCGTTGCCGGCGGCCCGGCCCCAGGCGACCGACGCGCCGAGATGCAGCGCGCGTACGGCATCGGTCGACTCCAGGGCGAGCGTGGCGGCCTCCTCGTAGCGCCGCTGGGCCTCACTCGCCTTGCCCCGGGCGAAGGTGAGCTCGGCCAGCCGGACGGCGAGGGCATAGGCCTCAGCCCGCCGATCCGGTTGACCGGCGGCCCAACCGAGCCCGGCTCGCAGATCGTCGGCGATCTGCTCGAAGCCCGGACCGGCGGATGCGTCGTCCTCCAACTGGGCCGAGGTCGTGAGGCACCACTGCAGGTGGCGTCCCTTCGTCTCGGTGTCGTCGCCCCGGTCGGCCATCTGTTCCTCGCCGTACTGCCGGATCGTTTCGAGCATCCGGTAGCGCGTCTCGCCGTCGCCGGCGATCACGACCAGCAGGCTGTGGTCGGCCAGCCGAGCCAGCGCCCCGGCCACCTCGCCCGATCGGAGTGGAGGATATCCGGCCACGATCTCGGCGTCTCGGGGCGTGAATGGCGCCGCGAAGACCGAGGTCCGCCGGAGCACGATCTGGTCGCTCGCCTCCAACAGGCCGAAGCTCCAGTCGAGTGCGGAGCGGACCGACCGGTGCCGGTCGTCGAGCCGTGGGCCGCCCGCCAGCAGCCCGAGCTGGTCGGCGAGCCCCGCCTCCAGCCCGTCCAGGCCGAAGGTCGCCGCTCGGGCGGCGGCCAGTTCGATCGCCAGCGCGATGCCCTCGAGCTCCTCGCAGATCGTCACGATCCGCTGCTGGTCGGTTGGGTTGGCCGGCGACCAGCCCGCCATCGCGGCCCGCTCGGCGAACAGCACGACCGCATCGCCCGCGCCGTCTTCGGCAATGACCGACAGGCTGGGCACCGGGAACACCCGCTCGAACGGCACCTGGAGGCGGACCCGGCTGGTCGCCAGCACGGTCAGGCTCGGGCATCGCGACAGCAGCCGTTCGACGAAGGCCGCGACTCCCTCGGCCAGATGCTCACAGTTGTCGAGCACGACCAGCGCCTCGGCGTCGGAGAGTTTGGCCATGACCGTGGCGGTGAGCGAGCGCCCGGGCTGCTCGGCGAATCCGAAGGCCGTGGCGACCGCCGTACCGATCATGTCGGTCTCGGTGACCGGGACGAGGTCGACATACCAGGCACCGTCGGCGAACCGGTCGGTCAGGTCGGCGGCGACGGCGACGGACAGGCGCGTCTTGCCGACGCCACCGGGGCCGACCGCGGTGATCAGCCGGTGCTCGTCGACGACCTCGGCCAGCGCGGCCCGCTCGGCGGTACGGCCGACGAACGAGGTCAGGTGCTCGGGCAGCGTGGGGTGCGCGGTCCGCAGGTCGCTGTCCCGATCGGTGTGGAGGCCGTCGGCCAATTCGGCGAGCGCCCGGCGGTCGGCCAGGTCCAGCTTCCGCAGCAGCGACGAGACGTGGCTCTCGACGGTGCGTACCGAGATGTACAGCCGACCGGCGATCTGCGCGTTGGTGAGATGTTCGCCGAGGAGCGCCAGCACCTCGGCCTCCCGCTCCGAGACGCCGGCGTCCGTCAGGTGTTGCGACCCGTCCATGACCCCGTCCGTGATCGGGCCCCGAGCCTTCGGTGGTGGATCCGTGGCCGTTCCGTAGCCGGCACGGATGTCTGTGAGCCGCCCGGAACCGAGGCTGGATACCACGTCGAGTTCCAGGAGGACATCATGCACCCGATTATCGCCGAGGCGCTGGTCCGCAACTACCAGTCAAATCGGATCAACTACTCGTCACAGGCGCAGCGCGGCCGGATGCCGCGTTCGACACGCCCCGCGGATCGACCGCCACGTCGGCGGCTGCGGTGGGGCCGGCGAGTGCAGACGGCTTCTTCGGCCACGTCGTCCTGATTCATCAGGCGGCGGGGCCGGGGGGCCGCCCCCACGTACGCTGAGGGACCGTGACGCCACGGCCGAGCGAGTGGGAGCGGACACCCCGGATCGGGGTGACCACCTATCTGGAGCAGGCCCGCTGGGGCGTCTGGGATCGTCCGGCCGCGCTCCTGCCGCAGACCTATCTCGATGCCGTCGTCGAATCTGGCGGCATCCCATTGCTACTTCCACCGACCGACGCCGACTCGAGGCCCGTGCTCGATCTGCTGGACGGCCTGGTCCTGGTCGGTGGCGCCGATCTCGACCCGGCCGGCTACGGCGCCCGGCGGCAACCGGAGACGCGTGAGATCCGGCCGCATCGCGACGCCGTAGAGACCGAGCTCTTCCGGTATGCGCTCGACATCGACCTGCCGGTGCTCGGCGTCTGCCGCGGCGGGCAACTGCTCAACACGGCGCTCGGCGGGACGCTCCACCAGCACCTGCCCGACACGATCGGCAGCGACGCCCATCTCCCCGCGCCGGGTCACTTCGGCTCGGTCCGGATCGAGCTCGCGTCCGGCAGCCTGGCCGCCCGGGCGCTTGGAGCGTCGGCGACCGTGTCGTGTCACCACCATCAGGCGATCGACCGGCTCGGGTCGGATCTGATCCCAGTCGCGTGGGCGGCCGATCGCACGGTGGAGGCGGTCGAGCTGCCCGGTCGTACCTTCGCGCTCGGCGTGCAGTGGCATCCCGAGGAGGACGCCACCCGAGGACCGCTGTTCGGTGCGCTGGTCGAGGCCGCACGGTCCCGTACCGCCGCCGTCTAGGGAGTTGTCCACAGCCGCCGGATTGCGGCCGTCCGGTGTCCGCAATCGTCGCTACCGTCGCAACTGACCACAGCGAACTGCGAAGGGACAGTGACGTGGACTGGAAACTGGAGCTGGTGGCGATCCCGGTGTCGGACATCGACCGGGCCAAGTCGTTCTATGCCGACAAGGTCGGTTTCAACCTCGACCACGACTTCGAGGTCAGCGACGACATTCGGTTCGTCCAGCTGACTCCGCACGGATCGGGCTGCTCGATCGCGATCGGCAAGGGGCTGTTCGACAAGCCGGTCGAGCCCGGGTCGGTCCAGGGCATGCAGATGGTCGTCGCCGACATCGAGGCCGCGCATGCGGAGCTCACCGAGCGGGGCGTCGAGGTCAGCGACGTCCAGGACTTCCCCTGGGGGCGGTTCGTCTTCTTCGCCGACCCGGACGGCAACGGGTGGGCGGTGCAGCAGCTCGTCAGGCCGGGCGGCTAGCGGCGATTCGGCGAGCGAGACGTGTGATTTCAGCCTGACCAGCGTCGATAGGATCGGGTTCCGCGGCAGAGGGGAACCCCGTGTCGATCGAAGAGCTCGACGGCGTACTCCTGGCTGGGGCTGCCGTCCTGCTCGCCGCGATCCTCGCCGTTCGGCTGTCGGTACGAGCGGGTCTGCCGAGCCTGTTGGTCTACCTCGGCATCGGCATCCTGCTCGGCGACTCGGTCCTCGGGATCGAGTTCAGCAACGCGGAGCTGGCCCATGTCCTGGGGCTCGCCGCGTTGATGCTGATCCTGGCCGAAGGCGGTCTGACCACGCGCTGGTCCGACATCCGGCCCGCGATGGGCGCCGGACTGCTGCTGGCGACCCTCGGCGTGGCCGCCAGTGTCCTGCTCGTGGCGGTCCCGGTCCATTTTCTGCTCGGACTCGACTGGCAGCTCGCGGTCCTGCTCGGCGCGGTCACCTCGCCGACCGACGCGGCCGCGGTGTTCTCGGTGCTCCGGAGTGTCCCGTTGCGGGCTTCGGTCCGCGGGACCCTCGAGGCGGAGTCGGGACTCAACGACGCGCCGATCG
>DATFRX010000345.1:0-2281 GCA_035262905.1 Nocardioidaceae bacterium | reverse complement strand
CGCCTCGGGACTCAACAACGCGGCCTTCCAGATCGGCGGCGCACTCGGCTCGGCGATCGTGACGTCGGTGGCGGTGTCGCAGGCCGTGGGATCGGATCCGCTGGCGGCACTGACCGAGGGCTACCGGTCCGCGTTCGGGGCGTCGGTCGCCTTCGCGGCACTTGGGCTGGTGGTCGCGATCGCACTGCTCCGCAAGGGCCCTGGGCCTGCAGCCGACTTCCAGGCGCCTGCGCTCGAATCGGAACGCCGCGGCTGACGACGTTCAGAGCTCACGGACGATCCGGGCCGGGTTGCCGACCGCGAGTACGCCGGGTGGCAGGTCCTTGGTGACGACGGCTCCGGCGCCGACCACGGTGTCGTCGCCGATCGTGACTCCGGGGCAGACGATCACGCCGCCGCCGAGCCAGACGTTGTCGCCGATCGTCACGGGAACGGCCCGCTCCCAGCCGGCCCGACGGCGATCGACGTCGAGCTCGTGGGTCGGCGTCAGCAGTTGTACGTTCGGCCCGATCTGGACGTCGGACCCGATCGTGATCGGACCCGCGTCGAGGAACACGGCACCGAAGTTGACGAACGTACGGTCGCCGATCCCGATCTGATAGCCATAGTCGCAGTGGAACGGCGCCCGAATCCGTACCTGCTCGCCGACCGAGCCCAGCAACTCGCGCAGGATCCGAGCCCGCTCGCCCGGCGGCGCCAGGTCGGCCGCGTTGTACTCCGCGCACAGCTCGACTCGACGCCGGGTGTCGGCCGCCAGCCCGGGATCGTCCGGGAGATACCACTCACCGGCCAGCATCCGCCGCTTGTTGTCGCCCATTGCAGCCGGACGATAGCGCCGCGGGCCGACCCCTCCCACTGGCGGTAGCCAAATCCCGAAACACGCCGGCGAGTTTCGGGATTTGCCTACCCCCAGTGGAGCGGAGGCCGATCGCGCGGCCGGCTCAGCTGGCGTAGTTGACGCCGCGCCGCCAGTAGCCGCAGAAGTACACGGCGCTCTTGGGCAGACCGCGACGCGACACCAGATGCCGGCGAACCTGGCGGATCAGACCCGACTCACCGGCGACCCACGCGTACCCCTCGCCCGGCGCACCGAGCGTGGCGGCACGAACCGCGTCGAGCGCCAGCGAGCCGATCGTGACGTCGTCGGACTCGCGGGCCAGCCAGGTCACCCGTACTCCCTCGGGCACCGACAGCCCCACTCGATCGGCCGTCGTCGGCACCTCGAGGAACACCTGCGCGTCGGTGCCGGCCGGCAGGCGCTCGACGATCGCCGAGATCGCCGGGACGGCAGTCTCGTCGCCGACCAGCAGCTGCCATCGGGTGCCGGCCGGCGGGTCGTATGGCGCGGTCTGATCCAGCAGCCCGACCCAGTCGCCGGCGCCGGCCCGCAGAGCCCAGCGCGACGCGGGGCCGACGTCGCCGTGCAGGACGAAGTCGATGTCGAGCTCGCCGAGCTCCGGGCGCAGGTGTCGCACCGTGTAGTTGCGGACCCACGGCCGGATCTCCTCGGGCATCGCGACGATCTGCGGCCACCAGTCGTCGGCGCTGGTCGGCAGGACCGGCCGTGCCTGACCCTCGCGGGGGAGGAAGAGCCGGAACCACTGGTCCGGCCCGTGCCACGGAAACCCGCGCAGCTCGTCGGCGGCAATCGTGATCCGCTTCAGGTGCGGCGTCAGCTGCTTGGTCTGCCCGACCTGGGCGTGGACGCAGCGATTGAGGTAGGTGGCGCGCGTGGCTGTGGACGCGAGCACGGTGGCCATGGCGACTCCGAGGCAACGACTTAGGTAAGCCTTACCTTAGAGATCGTAGCGGTACGCCCGCCCGCCGTCGAGTCACCCGATATCCAATGCCGGCCGCAGAACGTCGGTCCGTGGCACGAGTCGGACCCGGAGGCGCGCCCCTAGGCTGGCCGCATGGTCGCTGAGGCGGGTCTCCAGTTGTCCGAGCTGGCCGACTGGCTACGACAGGTTCCGCTGGTCGACGGGCACAACGACTATCCGTGGACCCATCGCGACCTGGCCGGCTACGACCTCGGTTCGCTGCCGTTCGACGTCCACCAACCCGGCCTCCATACCGACCTCCCGCGGTTGCGTCGCGGTGGGGTCGGTGCCCAGTTCTGGTCGGTCTACGTGCCCGCGTCGCTGGCCGGCGAGGCGGCCGTGATCGCGACGCTGGAGCAGATCGCGTTCGTACGCCGGCTGGCCGACCGCTACGCCGACGCCCTGGCGCTCACCACCACCGCCGATCAAGTCGACGCTGCCGTCGCCGCCGGCCGGATCGC
>DATFRX010000344.1:0-13529 GCA_035262905.1 Nocardioidaceae bacterium | reverse complement strand
ACTCCGACCGGCGGTCGACGCGGCCCGGCAAAGTCTGCCACGATGCGCGAATGCAGCCCTCCGCGTCCACGCTCATCACGGTCGCGCCCACCGGCGCCGAGACCGAGAAGGCCGACTTCCCGGCGCTTCCGACCACGCTCGAGGAGCTGGTCGAGACGGCCCGCCGATGCCAGGCGTCCGGCGCGGGCATGATCCACATCCACATCCGCGACGGCGAGCATCGCCCGACGCTC
This sequence comes from Nocardioidaceae bacterium, assembly GCA_035262905.1. Classification (GTDB taxonomy): domain Bacteria; phylum Actinomycetota; class Actinomycetes; order Propionibacteriales; family Nocardioidaceae; genus DATFRX01. The sequence goes on along the minus strand of DATFRX010000344.1, from coordinate 13,296 downwards.
GACCTCGGCCGGCTGCGCGAGACGGTGGCCGCGATGCGGTCGGATACGACGCTCGTCGTACAGCTGTCGACCGGCGGCTCGGTGCACGACCCGCTGGACGACCGGCTGCGGGTACTCGAGGCGGCGCCGGACTCCTGCTCGCTGACGATGGGGACCGTCAACTTCGGCGACGACGTCTTCTCGAACCCGTACCCGTTCATCGTCGAGCTCTATCGGGCCGCGCGGGACGCCCAGGTGGTGCCGGAGTTCGAGCTGTTCGATCTCGGTCATGTGGCCGCGCTGCATCGGCTACTCGCCGCCGAGGGACTGCCCTACGGCGAACGGGTCCATTGCGATCTGGTGATGGGCGTGCCCGGCGGCATGCCCGGGACGGCCGACGCGCTGGTCGCCGCGGTCGCCGCCTTTCCCGACGCCGTCACGTCGTGGTCGGCGACCGGGATCGGCCGCACGACCTTGCCGGTGGCCTTTGCGTCGCTGGCCAAGGGCGGTCATCTGCGAGTGGGCATGGAGGACACCCTCTCGCTGGCCCGCCGGGTGCCGGTCAAGCACAACGCGGAGCTGGTCGACCGGGCTGTTGCGCTGGCCGAGCTCGCCCAGCGTCCCGCGATGTCGCCGGACGGCGTCCGCGAGCTGCTCAACATCCGGCCGGCCGCCTGACCCTCGGTTTTGCGCACTTGTTGTGGGTGTACGGCTGTCCGCACCAACAACAAGTGCGCAAAAGCGTCAGTAGACGACCGCCTGGACGTCGTCGGCCATGATCTCCTCGACGTAGCTCGGCGCTCCGGCGATCCGGATGCCTTCGATGACGTCGGACTCGGTGATGTCGCGGCGGGCCGCGCACTGCGTACATGCGGTCACCAGGCCGCTGGTCAGTACGGCGTCGAGGAGCTCCGACAGCGGCGCCGCATGCGGCAGCGCGAACTCCGCAGCCCGGCCGGGTAGCGCGAACCAGGTCGACTCGCCGGTCAGCCACAGCGACACGTCGACGCCGGCCGCCACCGCGGTCGCCGCGACCGTGAACGCCTGGCTGCATCGCTCCGGCGCGTCGATCCCGGCGGTCGCCTTCACAATCAGTCGCTGCTTGGACATGCCATCGAGCCTAGGCCCGCGGTTCGGTCGGGAACGTGCCGAGTCGCTCGATGAGATAGCCGTGGGGGTACGACCGGACCCAGCGCAGTCGCTCGGCCGTGAACGGACGGCGCCGAGCGGGCAGCCGCCGGACGATCTGGCCGCGCAGTCGCAGAGCGCCCTCGGCAGCGGCTCGAAGTCGCCGCGACGGGAGTGGGTAGCCGAGGGCGTCGAGCAGCGGCTCGTCGAGCAGCGCGAGCACCATCGATCGGGAGGCGCGCCGGCTCACTCCTGGGTAGAACGTGGCCGCCAGGTCGAGCGTGGCGTCGGCGACCGCCCGGGAGCGCGGGTCGTACCGAAAGTGCTCCCGCTCGTAGCCGTCCATCAGTCGCTCGTAGCCTTCGTACGTCGTCGGCAGCTCGCTGATCCCCATGTGCCGACCGAGGGCGCTCCAGTACGCGACGGCGGCGTCGATCTCCGACCGCAGCAGCGGGCGCCAGCCGTACGCGGCGTTCCATCGGGTCGGCACGACGACGAAGGTGCTCGCGACGTACCGCATGTCGTCGTCGGAGATGGCGTACGACCGATGCATCTGGTTCATCCGCCGGATCGCGGACCGGCCGCGGGGCGACGCCATGCCGTGCTGCCCGATCGCGTCCAGGATCAGCGTTGTGTCGTCATAGCGCTTCTGCGGCCGGGTCGTGAACTCGCCGGTCTCGTGGAGCAGCCCGCCGATCGAGGGGACAGCGAAGGTGCGGAACAGCGCCAGCGACAACGACATCGCGGTGTCCCAGGGGAACTCGTACGCCGTGCTGATCCGGGTGATCTGCTCGTGGTCGCGAACCGGGTCGAGCTCGGCGATCACCCGCTGCCAGTGACCGGATGGCAAGACATCGATTGGCCATCGTGACACCGAGACTGTCATGATGCCAGCTTGCCGGAGGGGCAGCAGGTGATTCCACAACGTGACCGAATCCGGGCGCTCGTCGTCTAGACGGTCATCGACATGGAGGTGCTGTTGCTCACGTTGTTGATTTTGGCTGCGCTGGCCGTGGCCGGGTTTGCCTTGCTGACCGTGTACAAGCTCTTTCAAGGCGAGGTCTAGGATCGCCGGATGGCGTTCGAGATCCCCGAGGATCTGCACCCCGACCTGATTCCGCTCGCCTGGCTGCTCGGGACCTGGGAGGGTCGGGGCCACGGGGATTACCCCACGATCGAGTCGTTCCACTTCGGCCAGCAACTGATCTTCGCCCACGACGGGCGGCCGTTCCTGCACTACTTCTCGCGCACCTGGCTGCTCGACGACGTGGGCGAGAAGACTCGCGAGTCCGCGCTCGAGACCGGCTTCCTACGCCCGCAGCCCGAGGGCGAGGTCGAGTTGTTGCTCGCCCACAACACCGGCGTCGTCGAGATCTGGTACGGCGAGGTCGACGGGGCGAAGCTCGAGCTCGGGACCGACGTCGTCGCCCGTACCAAGAGTGCCAAGGAAGTGACCGCCGGGCAGCGGCTCTACGGCCTGGTCGAGGGCGACCTGCTCTATGCCTACGACATGGCGGCGATGGGCGAGAGCCTGCAGCCGCATGTCTGGGCCCGGCTGCAGCGGGCCTGACGGCTGCGAAGCCGTTGTCGGTGTGCTGAGGCGTTTTAGACTTCGGGGCGTGGTGAACTCCGTCGTGGATCCGGACTGGAAGCAGCATCTGCGCTCCCAGGGTTACCGGCTGACCCCGCAGCGGCAGCTGGTCATCGAGGCCGTCGAGGAGCTCGGCCACGCCACGCCCGACGAGGTGCTCCGGCACGTCCAGCAGCGGGCGCACGGCGTCAACGCGTCGACGGTCTATCGCACCCTCGACCTGCTCGAGAAGACCGGTCTCGTCACGCACGCCCATCTCGGTCACGGCGCACCGACCTACCATCCGGGCTGGTCGCCGCCGCACGTCCACTTGGTCTGCCGCAACTGCGGCCGGGTCGACGAAGTGTCCCCGGACCTCGCGACCGACCTGGTCGACGGCATCCGGCGACAGAAGGACTTCGAGACCGACGTCGGTCATCTCACCGCGTTCGGGCTGTGTGGCGCCTGCCGTACCGTGGAGAGGTGACCTACCGAAGCCCGCTCCTCGCCTGGCCCGGAGCCGTCGAGTCCGACCCGCCCGACGCCGGTGTCGCCGCCCACTACGGCGACTTCTATGCCGAGCAGCGCCGGTTCGAGGCCGGCGGCTGGGTGGACCTGTCGCACCACGACGTCGTCCGGATCAGCGGCGCCGAACGGCTCGACTATCTCCAGGCGATGACCTCACAGGCATTCGCCGGACTCGAGCCGGGCCGGCACGTCGAGACACTGGTGCTGTCACCGCAGGGTCACATCGAGCACGCGTTCGGCGGCTGGGACGACGGCGAGGCCTTCCTGGCCCACACCGAGCCGGGTCGCGGCGCCGCGCTGGTCGAGCTGATCGAGAGCACCCGGTTCATGATGCGGATCGAGGCGGCGCTTGCGGAGGAGTACGCCCTGGTCGACGACGCGGAGGCGGGGTTGGTGCTCGTCGAGCGGGCGGCGCTGGGGACGCTGGTCGAGGCGGGGTCGGACGGCGATGGTGGCACGTCCGGCGGCATCCCGGCTGCGGTCGGCGCCGAAGCGACGGTCGCCCGCGGCGCTCCGAGCGGCACCTGGGCCCACGAGGCATCGCGGATCGCCGCCGGCCGGCCCCGATTCGGACTCGACACCGACCACCGCACGATCCCAAACGAGCTCGGCCTGATCGGGACCGTCGCGCATGTCGACAAGGGCTGCTACCGCGGCCAGGAGACAGTCGCCCGGGTGCACAACCTCGGCCGCCCCCCGCGCCGGCTGGTCCGACTGCATCTCGACGGCTCCGAGGATCGGCTGCCGGCGCGCGGTGCCGAGGTGTCTGCCGACGGCGCCGCGATCGGGTTCGTCGGCTCCGCCGCGAGGCATCACGAGCTCGGCCCGATCGCACTGGCGCTGGTGAAGCGTTCGACCCCGGTCGATGCGCCTCTGCTGGCCGACGGCATCGCGGCGTCCCAGGAGACCCTTGTCGACCCGGACGTCGGCCTCCACGTACGGGCCGCCCTCCGCTGACTCTCTCCCTCGGTTTTGCGCACTTGTTGTTGGTGCCAGGCCGACTCCACCAACAACTAGTGCGCAAATCCGTCAGGCGGCGGCGAACCAGTAGCTCCACATGTCGTTGAAGTGCGGCGCCGGACCGTCGTATCCGCGGTCGCAGAGAGCCCGATAGACCCGCCACACCACCTCGTACGGTCGACGCATCCCCTCGGCGGTGATCACGATGACCCGCCACCCGTACGCCTCCAATGCCTCGCGACGCTTGATGTCGCGGTCGCGCTGGGCAGGGTCCTTGAAGTGGTAGAGCCCGTCGTACTCGACCGCGATCCGATAGCGCAGGTAGATGAGATCGGGTCTGGCGACGAACTCTCCGGCCTCCCGAAGTCGAACATTGGGCTCCGGCTCGGGCAGTCGGGCGAAGACGATCATCAGACGGAGCACGGTCTCCCGCGGCGACTCGACTCGCTCGCGGACGAGCAACATCGCCCGGCGGGCTCGCTTGACGCCGTGGTCGTGAACCTTCTCGACGAACTGCCGCAGGCTCGTCATGGTGGCCAGCTCCTGATGAATCAGCCAGTCGCCGGCGATCACGCGGTCGACGAGCGAGAGTCGACGGGACGCCTCGACCAGGGTCTGCTCCGGCGTCGTGACCGGGATGCCGTCCCACAACTGCCGCAACGCCGCCCGCTGACGCCGGTGAACGACCACGCCGGCGATGCGACGCTGGTGCGGTCGAGTCGTCGTGAAGTGCAGGCGCTGGTCGCGTCCCACGTCGAGGCCATAGAGCCGAAGCGCCGTCTCGCCGGTCGCCGCCGTGCCAGGCGGCAGGATCAGCAGAGCGGCACGGACTCGGAGCTCCAAGGTCAGCTCGATGTCCGCACATACGACAACGCCGCGATGCAGTCGCCGGAACCGGTCGCCCCGAAGTGCCTCGGGACTGAGACCCGCCGTACGCGCCTGGGCATACGTGAACGGACGGGTTCGCAGCAGTGCCGGAATCGCCTGTGGACGGCTCACATACCGGATCGTGGCCGCGCCAGATCTGCATTGTGGACGCTATCCACAGCCTCCCGCCCGACCTCGCCTCGGATTTGCGCAGTTGTTGTGGGTGCGAGGCGCGCGACACCAACAACAAGTGCGCAAAACGGGTCAGGGAGCGGACGCAGCAGCTAGTTGATCATGCCGGCGCCGACGGTGACGCCGGTCGCCTCGTCGACGAGGATGAACGACCCGGTCGTACGGTTCTTCGAGTACGGGTCGCACAGCAGCGGCACGGTGGTGCGCAACTGCACTCGGCCGATCTCGTTGAGCCCGAGCTCCTTGGTCTCCTGGTCGCGGTGCAGCGTGTTGACGTCGAGCCGGTACTGGATGTCCTTGACCAGCGCCCGACCGGCCCGCGTGGTGTGCTTGATCGCGAGCTTCTGACGCGGCCGGAGCGGCTGCGTGGTCATCCAGCAGATCATCGCGTCGATGTCCTGGCTCGGCTCCGGAGCGTTCTGCGGCCGGCAGATCATGTCGCCGCGGGACACGTCGAGGTCGTCCTCGAGACGGACCGTGACCGACATCGGGGGGAAGGCCTCGTCGACCTCGTGGTCGAAGTGGTCGATGGCGGCGATCCGCGACGTGAATCCGCTGGGGAGTACGAGCACCTGGTCGCCCGGCTTCAGCACGCCACCGGCGACCGTACCCGCGTAGCCGCGGTAGTCGTGGAACTCGTCCGACTTGGGCCGCACGACGTACTGCACCGGGAACCGGGTGTCGACCAGGTCGCGGTCGGACGCCACGTGGATGTGCTCGAGGTGGTGCATCAGCGAGGGGCCGTCGTACCACGGCATGTTCTCGCCACGCAGCACGACGTTGTCGCCCTTGAGCGCTGAGATCGGGATGATCGTCAGGTCCGGGATCGTCAGCTTGGTGGCGAACGACGTGAACGTCTGGTGGATCTTCTTGAAGACGTCTTCGGAGTAGTCGACGAGGTCCATCTTGTTGACCGCGAGCACCAGGTGCGGCACCCGCAGCAGCGACAGGATCACCGCGTGCCGGTGACTCTGCTCGGTGAGCCCCTGCCGGGCGTCGACCAGCACCAGGCCAAGGTCGGCCGTCGAAGCGCCGGTGACCATGTTGCGGGTGTACTGCACGTGCCCAGGCGTATCCGCGATGATGAACTTGCGGGTGGGCGTCGCGAAGTAGCGGTAGGCCACGTCGATCGTGATGCCCTGCTCCCGCTCGGACCGAAGCCCGTCGGTCAGCAGCGCCAGGTCGGTGTAGTCGTAGCCCCGCGACTGCGAGGTGGCCTCGACCGCCTCGAGCTGGTCTTCGAAGATCGCCTTGGAGTCGAGGAGCAGCCGGCCGATCAGGGTCGACTTGCCGTCGTCGACGGAGCCCGCGGTGGCGAACCGCAGCAGGTCCATCGAGCGCTCGTCGAGGACGTTGGTCTCATCGGCCGACATCAGAAATAACCCTCTCGCTTGCGGTCTTCCATCGCGGCCTCGGAGAACCGGTCGTCGCCGCGGGTCGCGCCGCGCTCGGTGACCCGGGCGATCGCGATCTCGTCGATGATCTCGCCGATCGTGGAGGCCGGGCTCTCGACGCAGCCGGTCAGCGTCATGTCACCGACGGTACGGAACCGGACGGTCCGCTCCTCGACCGACTCGTTCTCCTTCGGCCGGACGAACTCCGACACCGAGATCAGCATGCCGTCGCGGCGTACGACCTCGCGCTGATGGCTGTAGTAGATCGACGGGATCTCGATCTGCTCCTGGCCGATGTAGTGCCACACGTCCAGCTCGGTCCAGTTGGACAGCGGGAACACCCGCATGTGCTCGCCCTCGTGGATCCGCCCGTTGTAGAGGTGCCAGAGCTCCGGCCGCTGGTTCTTCGGGTCCCACTGGCCGAACTCGTCGCGGTGGGAGTAGACCCGCTCCTTGGCCCGGGCCTTCTCCTCGTCGCGCCGGCCGCCGCCGAAGGCCGCGGTGAAGCCGTACTCCTCGATGCAGTTGAGCAGGGTGCCGATCTGCAGCCGGTTGCGGCTGGTCTTGCCGTCGTCGACGACCACGCCGTCCTTGATGGCCTGCTCGACCGAGGCGACGATCAGCTGGACGCCGAGCCGGTTGACCCAGTTGTCACGCGTCGCGAGCACCTCGGGGAAGTCGTACCCGGTGTCGACCTGCAAAACGGGGAACGGGATCTTCGCGGGGTAGAACGCCTTCTCGGCCAGCCGCATCATGCAGATGGAGTCCTTGCCGCCGGAGAACATCAGCACCGGCTTCTCGAACTCGGCTGCGACCTCGCGGAAGATGTGGATCGACTCCGCCTCCAGCTCGTCGAGCTGACTCAGGCGGTAGTCCGCGTGTGTTGACATGGGTGTAGCGAGCTCCTCGTGCGGGGAAAGCAGGGGTCATCGTATCTGGGTTTGTCACGGCTCCACGTCGAGCCCGTCAACGATGCGGAACGCTGTCGGATTCGGAGTTGGTGGCGAAAGCGGGGAGCCCATGTCGCCGGCGCACGAATCCCCAGGCCACGGGGCCGAGGATCAGCAGGCCGGCACCGACCATACCAACCACGGTGGGTGGTACGTGGAGCATGCCCAGTCCGGTCAGGGTCAAGACGATCACGATGCCGCGGCGTACGACACCCTGCGAGACCCAGTTCGCGATGTGAGCGCCGAGGAACGTACCCGGTGAGCCGCCGATGATCAGCGGAATGAGCACCTCCCAGTCGATGCCGGTCACGATGACGTGGGAGATCGCGGCCGACAGCACCAGCGGCACGGCCTGGACCAGGTCGGTGCCGACCAGCTTCACGGCCTTCAGCGTCGGATAGAGCAGCAGCAGCGACACCATGATCAGCGAGCCCGACCCGACCGAGGTCAGGCCGACCAGCAGTCCGCCGAAGGCGCCGACCAGGACGGTCGCGACCGGCCGGATCCTCGGCGGCTCGTCCGTCAGCGGCCGCCCGCTGGTGGCCCGGCGCATGTTGAGGTAGATCCGCAGCGTGTAGGTCGCGGCCGTGAGCAGCAGCGCGATCCCGATCGCGATCTTGAGGAAGTCGGTCTGCTCCTCAGTGGTGCCGATGGCCTGGATGATGAACGCCCCGGCGAACGCGGTCGGCACCGATCCGATCACCAGCCAGCCGGCCAACCGGAAGTTCGGCGATCCCTCCCGCGCGTGTACGGCGGCGCCGACGCTCTTGTTGAGGCTGGCGGCGACCAGGTCGTTCGCGACTGCCGCGGCCGGGTTGACGTTGAGGAAGATCAGCGCCGGCGTCATGAGGGCCCCGCCGCCCATGCCGGTCATACCGATCACGATGCCGACGAGGAAGCTCACGAGCAGGATGGACGCGGCGGTCGTCGTCAGCAGGTCGGACATGCCGAGGGAATCCGATCAGGTAGGCGGCTCCGTCTTGGCGGCTTCCCGAGTAATCCAACCATCTGAGTAGAGCACATCGAGAACGTCGCCTAAGGCATCCTCGATGCTCCGGCCCGTCGTGTCCAATCGGACATCGGCGTCCTCGGGCTCCTCGTACGGGGAGGAGATGCCGGTGAAGTCGGGGATCTCGCCGGCCCGCGCCTTGGCGTACAGGCCCTTGCGGTCGCGCCGCTCGCACTCCTCCAGCGGCGTCGCGACGTGGATCAGCACGAAACCGCCGCCGGCCTCGCGGACCATCGACCGCACCTGCTGCCGGGTGGCGTCGAACGGGGCGATCGGCGAGCAGATCGCGATCCCGCCGTGCCGGCTGATCTCGGCGGCGACCCAGCCGATCCGGGCGATATTGGTCTCCCGGTCCTCCCGTGAGAAGCCGAGTCCCTTGGACAGGTGGCGGCGTACGACGTCGCCGTCGAGGCTGGTCACGGTGCGGTCGCCGCGCTCGAGCAGCAGGTCGTGGAGGGCTCGAGCCAGCGTCGACTTGCCGGAGCCGGACAGCCCGGTGAAGAACACGACGAGCCCGCGACGCTCCCGCGGCGGCCGGTCCTGGTCGCGGATGGCACGTACTGCTGAGCTGGGCTCTCCGTCGTGCCAGACCGTGACGATCTCGTCGGCGAAGGCGAGCCCGACCCGGATCGCGAACGCGGCGGTCTGGGTGGCGTCGCTGCGATCGGACACCGCGACGGCGATCACCTCGGCGCCCGGGATCTCGTCGGTGGCGGCCAGCGTGGACCGGATCAGCCCGGCGCTCGACAGGGTCAGCGGCCCGCCGGGTCCGGTCGCGACCAGGAGCAACGGCGTCCGGCCGGTCTTGCGGGCGTAGGTGTTGACCCGGTCGACGTCGGACTGCGTCACCACGTCGCGCAGCGGGACCGCGAAGGCATGCGGATGCGTCTTGCGTACGTCGGCCGGCGTCCGATGAAACCGGCGGAACGGGCCATACTCGGTGTGCGCAAGCGGCTCGACCTCGCCGACCAGCCCGACCCGGTTGTCAGCGGTGTCATAGGCGCTGTCGAAGTGGAGTGTGGCCAGCGGTACGCCTTCGGGGTCGGTCATCCGGAGTCCACCGGCGACCCGTACGTCGTCTGCCACCTCCTTCGGGACGGTCAGCGTGACCGGAGTGGGCACGCTCGTGTTGTCCGGGTTGATGAAGCCGCGCAGGGGCGACAACGCCCCGATGGTCAGCAGCTCGAGGTCGGCCAGTTCGCGGAGGGTAGGGGTCCACTCGGGGTGCGCCACGGGGGCATTGTGGCATCGCTCGCGTTTCGTCTTGCGGGCGCCAGGTACGCTCCGCGCCGTGGGTGACGTTGTCGTAGCAGAGGTGGTCCGCTCGGGCTTCGTCGAAAGCCGACATTACGGCTCAATCGTGGCACTGGATCCCGAGGGGAAGGTGCGCTGGACCCGAGGCGATCCCGAAGCGCCGGTCTTCGCCCGCTCCTGCAACAAGCCGATCCAGGCGACGTCGATGGTGCGATCCGGACTCCCGCTGCGTGGCCGGCTGCTCGCGCTGGTCTCCGCCAGTCACTCCGGCGAGCCGTTCCAGCTCGATGGCGTGCGCGAGATCCTCGCCGGCGCCGGCCTGTCGGAGTCGGCGCTGCAGACGCCTGCGGACTTTCCGTCCGAGACGTCGGTACGCGACGCGTATATCGCCGCCGGTGGCGTCGCCAGCCCGATCGCGATGAACTGCTCCGGCAAGCACGCCGGCATGCTCGCGACCTGCGTCGCCAACGGCTGGCCGACCGAGAGCTATCGGGATCCGGGCCATCCGCTTCAGCGCCGGATCGCCGACGACTTCGCCGACGCGACCGGGCAGGCCGTGACCGCGGTCGGCGTCGACGGCTGCGGCGCACCGCTGTTCGGCACCACCCTGGTGGGCCTGGCCCGAGCCTTCGGCCGGATCCAGCAGTCGGCCGACGGGACCCCCGAACGGGCGGTGGCCGACGCGATCGGCGGCTTCCCCGAGTACGTCAGCGGCACCGACCGCGACGAGGCGAAGCTGCTCCGGGCGTACCCCACCGCGGTCGCGAAGGGTGGGGCAGAGGCCTGCTACGCGGTGGGGATGCCGGACGGCTCGGCGGTGGCGCTCAAGATCGGCGACGGAGGGGCGAGGGCGCGACCGGTTGTGATGGCGGCGGTGTTGCGGGCGTTGGGGTGGGATGAGCCGGTGTTGGACGAGGTTGGGAATGTGGCTGTTCTAGGGGGCGGCAAGCCCGTTGGTGAGGTGCGGGCCGCCTTCTGATCCGCTGAGCGGGGGTGTCCGGTTATCTCGCTCGGTCCAACCAGCCTCGCTCGTACCTCGCTCGGCGGCCAGTCCCATCCACGGACCGAGCGAGATAACCGGACACCGCCGCGTGCCTGGTTGAAGCCCCACCTGAGTCCCCGTTGCGCCGTGTGATCCCCGCCCCGCAACCTCGGGGTGGTCGTTTGGGGCGAGTGTGGTTGGGGACACGCAGTCTTGTGTTTGCGTGTGCTTGCAATTGCAAGCAGGATGGGGGTGTGAGCAAGCTGAAGGTCGGGAAGACCGTTGGGACGCTTGGTGATTATTTGCGCGATCAGCGTCGGCAGGCAGAGCTGACGTTGCGGCAACTCGCTGAGCAGACCGGGGTTTCGAATCCGTACCTCAGCCAGATCGAACGCGGACTCCGGCGTCCGTCGGCCGAAGTGCTTCAGCAGATCGCGAAGGCGCTTCGGATCTCGGCCGAGACGCTGTATGTCCGGGCCGGCTTTCTCGACCCGAGCCCCGACGGTGTGCCGTCGGTCGAGCTCGCGGTCCTCGCCGACTCCGGACTCAATGAGCGGCAGAAGTCCGTGCTGCTCGACATCTACCGAGCCTTCCGTCGTGAGAACGGCGGAGACGAGACCGTCAGCGACCCGCTGACTGACGAGAGGAGAGATCATGGCGCAGAACTTCCAGGTGCCTGACCAGATCAAGAAGCCCACCCCGCTGTACGCCGTCGTCGGTGCCAGCGACGCCGTGGTCAAGAAGATCCGCGGCATCGACATCGACCCCGACGCCGTGCGCAGCCAGGTCAACGACCTGCCCACCAAGGCGCAGGCCACGGCCACCAAGGCGCAGGCCAAGGCGTCCGAGCGGTTCAGCACGGTCGTCGACGACGTCAAGCACCTTCCGGACCAGCTGAAGACGCTGCCGGACAAGGCACAGGCGATTGCGCTGCAGGCGATGAGCAAGGCCACCGAGGCCTACGCCGAGTTCGCCGTGCGCGGCGAGGTCGTCGTCCAGCGGGTCCGCATGGAGGGCCCGCAGGTGATCGGATCGACGGTCGAGGAGACCGCGACCGACACGACCAAGAAGGCGACGAAGTCGACCTCGACCACCGCAAAGTCGGCGACTCCCACGAAGAAGTCGACTTCTCGGACAAAGAAGTCGACCGACTCGACCGACTGACGGCTACGTCCCAAGCCGGCGGTCTCCCGGCCGGAGTCTCGACTCCATACCGAGAGGTCGGGAGACCGTCTTGGGCCAGCCCGCATATCACTGACGTCAAGAGCCCGCCGGCACGCTGCCGGCGGGCTCTCGACATGCCTACGTCGGCGACCGAGCCGGTCGGCGAGCCGCGGTACGAGATAGGCTCGATGCGTGCCGAGCCTGTTCGAAGTGCAGAACAACCTGATGCTGGTGCTGACGCTGGTGCTGTTCGTCTGCAAGGCGGTCGCCTTGGTCGACGCGGCGACCCGGCCTGCACCGCTGTTCGTCGCGGCCGGCAAGCAGACCAAGCCGTTCTGGCTGTTGATCCTCGGCCTGGCGGCGGTCTACAACATGTTCGACTGGAACCCGATCGGCATCCTCAACATCATCGGCGTCGTCGCTGCCTTCGTCTATCTGGCCGACGCGCGACCGGCGATGAAGGCGCTGCGCCGCTGACCATGCGGCTGCACGTCGTCACCGGGGACATCACCGAGCAGACCGTCGATGCGGTCGTCAACGCCGCCAACCGCGGCATGCGTGGCGGTGGTGGCGTGGACGGTGCGATTCACCGCGCCGGTGGACCGGAGATCCTCGCCGACTGCGTCGCGCGGTTCCCGGACGGCCTGGCGACCGGTGGCGCCGGCTGGACGACGGCCGGCGATCTGCCCGCGCGCTGGGTGATCCACGTGGTCGGCCCGAACTGGAACGCCGGGCAGCGCGAAGCCGATCTGCTCGCCTCCTGCTATCGCGAGGCGCTCCGCGTGGCCGACGAGCTCGGCGTCGGGACGATCGCCTTCCCGGGCGTCTCGACCGGCATCTACGGCTGGCCGCTCGACGACGCGGCCCAGATCGCGGTGCGTACCGTCCGGGAGACGGCGTCCGACGTGGCAGAGGCTCGCTTCGTCGCGTTCGACGAGCGGTCTGCGGCTGCGCTGCGCGCCGTACTCTGACCGCCTTCTCGTGGCACGCGTTTGACCGATCTGCCGTGATCGGGAAGGGTCGAATGCGACCGGGATAGTCCATTTCGAGGGGCCCGCAAGGATGACGACCGATCAGCAAGACACGCGTACGCCAGGCGACCATCCGCCCGCCGGAGGGTCCGAGGATCCACCGGCGAACCGATCAGGCGGTGTCGACTGGCTCGTCTTCGGCGTCACCGCCGTCGCGTCGGTGGCCTTCGTCATTTGGGGAATCGCCGACCGGGTCTCACTCGCCACGCAGGCCGCAGACGGCAAGGAGTGGGTGATCGCCAAGGGCGGCTGGCTGTTCGTACTCCTCGCGTCGCTGTTCGTCATCTT
>DATFRX010000343.1:0-9223 GCA_035262905.1 Nocardioidaceae bacterium | reverse complement strand
ACCTGCTCGATGTCGAGGACGATGACGCCGGCGCCGCGGCAAGCCTGGAACAGTCGGGATGTCACGCCGGGTCGGTCCGGTCCGGTAAGCGTGACCAAAAGGGTTGAAGACCCCGAATTCGTCGACGGGTCGCCGATCATGAGTCGAGCCTAGAGGCTGCGATCTCACCCATCGGGTCGGGCCCGCGCCGGTGGTGTGCAATCGTTGGTCCGGGTCCGGTCCACAGCCGCTGGGAGAGCATTGAACACCGTTATCGAGCTCGGTGGGGTCTCGGTCGTACGAGGCGATGCCACGCTCCTCGACGACATCACATGGCAGGTTCGAGAAGGCGAACGTTGGGTGCTCCTGGGACCTAACGGCGCCGGCAAGACGACCCTGCTGTCGGTCGTGAGCACCAACCTGCATCCCTCGGCCGGGACGGTCGGCGTGCTCGGCGAGACGATCGGCTCGGTCGACGTGTTCGAGCTGCGGCCGCGGATCGGTCTCACCAGTGCCGCGCTGGCCGACCGGATCCCGCGGCACGAGAAGGTGGTCGACCTGATCATCTCGGCGGCGTACGCAGTCGTCGGCCGCTGGCGTGAGGAGTACGACGACCTCGATCAGAAGCGGGCCGAGCAACTCATGGGCGAGATCGGCGTGGCGCATCTCGCGCAGCGGCGGTTCGGCACGCTCAGCGAGGGCGAGCGCAAGCGGGTGCAGATTGCCCGTGCGCTGATGGCCGACCCGGAGCTGCTGCTGCTGGACGAGCCGGCGGCCGGACTCGACCTGGGCGGCCGCGAGGACCTGGTCAGCACGATGCAGGCGGTGGCGGAGGATCCGACCGCGCCGACCACCGTCATGGTCAGTCACCACGTCGAGGAGATCCCGCCCGGGTTCACCCACGTGATGATGCTGCGGCGCGGACGGATCACGGCGATGGGTCCGGTCGACGAGACGTTGACGGCCGACCGCCTGTCCGCGACGTTCGGAATGCCGCTGCAGTTGCACGAGGTCGACGGGCGTTGGTACGCCTGGCGACGTACTGCGGCGCACCGCCGCCACTGACTCGCGCGAGGGCCGCTGTCGTACGCGCCGCATGGGCGTCGGTGCGATCCTTCAACCCCGATGTCCCATTAGGCTTGGACCATGTGGGATTGGTTGGGTGACCACGCTTGGGTGGGATGGGCCAGTGCCGGTCTGTTGCTCGCCGTGGCGGAGTTGCTCAGCCTCGACTTGATCCTCCTGATGCTGGCGGCCGGCGCCTTTGCCGGTGCGATCGCAGCGGCGCTCGGCGGCAACTTCGTCGTGTCGCTTCTGGTCGCCATCGCGACGGCTTCGGCGCTGCTCGTGCTGGTGCGGCCAGCCATCGTGCGACGGATGCGAGCCGGGCCGGAGCTGACGACGGGGTACGCCGCGTTGGTCGGTGCCAGTGGCGTCGTGCTGGCCACGGTGACCGAGAACGGCGGTGAGGTGAAGCTCGCCGGCGAGGTGTGGACCGCCCGCTGCTTCGAGCCGAACACTGTGATCGAGCCGGGGACGAAGGTGGCAGTATTCGCCATCGATGGGGCAACTGCCGTCGTCTACCCCAACGACTAGCGCCATAGATTAACCGCGGACGGAAGGAAAGGGCATGGAGATCGGCCTGACCATCGTGTTCTTGCTGCTTGCGCTGCTAGTCGTCGTGACGCTGGCGAAGACGATCAAGATCATCCCGCAGGCTCGGTCCGGGATCGTCGAGCGCTTCGGCAAGTACCGCAACACCTTGTCCGCCGGGCTGAATGTCATCACGCCGTGGGTCGACAAGGTGCGCTACATCATCGACATGCGCGAGCAGGTGGTGTCCTTCCCGCCGCAGCCGGTGATCACCGAGGACAACCTGGTCGTGTCGATCGACACCGTCATCTACTTCCAGGTGACCAACCCGGTGTCGGCGACGTACGAGATCGCCAACTACATCCAGGCAGTCGAGCAGCTCACGACGACCACGCTGCGAAACATCATCGGTGGCATGGACCTCGAGCAGACGCTGACCAGCCGCGAGGAGATCAACCGCGCGCTGCGAGGCGTGCTCGACGAGGCGACCGGCAAGTGGGGGATCCGGGTCAACCGGGTCGAGCTGAAGGGCATCGACCCACCGCCGTCGATCAAAGACTCGATGGAGAAGCAGATGCGCGCCGACCGCGACAAGCGCGCCGCCATCCTCACCGCCGAGGGCATGCGCCAGTCCGCGATCCTCACCGCCGAGGGCGAGAAGCAGTCCGCGATCCTCACAGCAGAAGGCGATCGGGAGTCCGCGATCCTGCGGGCGCAGGCCGATCGCGAGGCTGCGATCCTGCGGGCCCAGGGCGAGGCGCAGGCCATCGGCACCGTGTTCCAGTCGATCCACGACGGTGCGCCGGACCAGCGGCTGCTGGCCTACCAGTACCTCCAGATGCTGCCGAAGATCGCCGAGGGCCAGTCCAACAAGATGTGGATCATCCCGAGCGAGATCGGCGATGCCATCAAGGGGCTCGGCAGCGCGATCGGCCAGATCCCCGGCATCCCCGTCGACAGCGGCGGACCCAGGAAGCGCGTCGACCTCGAGTCGACGGCGACCGCTGCTCGTACCGACGAGGAGCTCAGCGCCGCCCACGATGCGGCCGCCGAAGCCATCGCGTCCGCCCGCGACGCCGCGTCGCCGTCGTCACGTGCCACCTCGCCGATCGCCGGGTTGGGCACGACCGCGAGCGAGGCCGCCGCGAGGCTGACCGGGGCGATGCCACCGCCGCCGCCTCCACCGCCGCCCGGCGCCGATCAGACCGACGAGACCGACCAGACCGACGAGGTCATCCCGGCGCCACCTCCAGAGTCGGCCGAGGCGCCGCCCAGGGTGACCGCGACCCCGGTCGTACCCGACCCCGCCGAGCAGAAGGCGGAGGAAGCCGTCGAGAAGGCCGAGCAGGCAGTCGAGAAGGCCGAGCAGGAGGCAGCCGAAGCGGCGCAGAAGGCCGAGACCGAGGCAGAGGCCGCCAAGGCAGCCAAGGCGAAGGAGGAGCAGTCCACCGTCGAGCCTCCGACGCAGGCGCCGCCCACGCTCGGTCCGCCACCTCCGCCCACGTCGCCGACGTCCGGCCGGCTGTGGACCCAGCCGCCGACCGCCGAGGACTACGCCGAGGAAGAGGACCAGGACGACGACGGCACCGGGTCGAGTACGTAGGAGTGTCTGTGTCCGCCGGCGACCGTGAGGTCGCGTGAGTCTGCTCGACGCCGTACTGATCGCGCTGGCCGGTGTCGGAGCCGGAGTGATCAACACGGTCGTCGGATCGGGGACCCTCGTCACCTTCCCCACGCTGCTCGCGCTCGGCTACTCGCCGGTGGTCGCCAACGTCTCGAACACCGTCGGCCTGGCACCGGGCGGCGTGTCGTCGGTGATCGGCTACCGACGCGAGCTCGAGGGCCAGCGCTCTCGGCTGATCCGGCTCGGCTCGGCCTCCCTGATCGGCGGCGCGATCGGCGCGATCCTGCTTGTCACGCTGCCGTCGGAGGCGTTCGACGCCATCGTTCCGGTGCTGATCGGCGTGGGTTGTGTGCTCGTGGCCATCCAGCCGTGGGTGGCGCGGCGGATCAAGGAGCGCTCCGAGCCCGACCAGCCGCACGGCTCGGCAACGATGTGGGCGCTGATCCTGCTGACCGGCGTCTACGGCGGCTACTTCGGCGCCGGCCAGGGCGTGCTGTTGCTGGGCGTCATGGGCATCGGGCTCAACGAGGACTGGCAGCGGATCAACGCGGTCAAGAACTTCCTCGCACTGGTCGCCAACACCGTCGCGGCGGTCTTGTTCATCTTCGTCGCGGACGTCTCGTGGGCCGTCGCCGGTCTGATCGCGCTCGGCAGCATCATCGGCGGCCAGATCGGTGCGACCGTGGGACGGCGGCTCCATCCCACGGTGTTCCGGGTCCTGATCATGGTCATCGGCGTGATCGCAATCTGGCGGATTCTCGCCTGACCGGCACGCCTAGCCGACCGGCCGGCCGAGTCCCTCGACGACCTCGGCGCCCGGCAGCTTGGCCAGGGCCGGCCCGGGCAGCACGATCTTCGAGCGGCGCAGTCCGCTGCCAATGACGACGACGTCGGTGTCCGCGACGACGGAGTCGACCAGCAGCAGCCAGTCCTCGGGCAGACCGACCGGCGTGATGCCGCCGTACTCCATGCCGGTCGCCTCGGTGACGAAGTCGACCGCGGCGAACGATGCCTTGCGGGCGTCCAGCCGCCGGCGTACCAGGCCGTTGACGTCGGCCCGGGTGGTGGCGAGGACGACGCAGGCCGCCTGTCGCACGACGCCGGCCCGCTTGCCGGTCACGACGACGCAGTTGGCCGAGATGTCCATCGACACGTCGTAGGCCTCGCAGAGCGCCGCGGTGTCGGCCAGGTCCGGGTCGATCGGCGCCACCTGAACGTCCGGGATCGGGCCGACCGCCGAGGCGACCGGCGCCGCCAGCAGGTCGAGCCGCTCGTCGGCGGGCGCCAGGTCGAGTCGGCCGAGCGGGCCGGTCACGGCTGCACCGGCGGTACGACCGCCTCGAGCCACCGCGTAGTCAGGGTGAATGCCTCGTCGCGGACCGCCTTCTCGGACAGGAACACGTCGTGCCGGGCACCGTCGAGGCGGGCGATCGTCACCAGTGGGCTCAGCCGGTGCGACCAACGGGCGATCTGCTCGACGTCGAGTACGACATCGCTGGTCGGCACCTCGTCGGTCCAGTCCTCGGTGAACGTCGTACGCGCCGACGCCAGCACCAGCACCGGCGCACCGACGTCGAGCCCGCGATGCATCCGGCGATGACCGCGTCGCACCGCGCGCAACCAGCCGGCTCGCACCGGGAACGACTCGGCCGGCTTCCAGTCGAGCCGGAAGTCCCACTCGCCGCGGCTGTCGCGATGCAGGCTCTCGACGTAGACGCCGGACACGCCGCGGGGGATGACCTGGTAGGGCCGGCGGGCTCCGATCTCGTCGATCGCCCGGGTGCCGACCGTCCGCAGGATCAGCGACCCCTGCAGGTCCAGCCACGGGCTGTTGAGCACGAAGGCGGCGGGCACGTCCATTCCGCACTCGTGCCGGTCGTGGGCCCACAGCGACGCGATCAGGCCGCCGGTCGAGTGCGCGATCATCACGATCGTGTCGTGCTCGTCGCGCTCGCTGACGATCTTGTACGCCTCGTCGAGCTCGGCGTAGTACTCGTGCAGGTCGCGGCAGAAGTTCGGCGTCTGATGGGGCATCAGCGACCGGCCGTACTTGCGCATGTCGAGTGCGTAGAAGTCGTAGCCGAGCGCATTGCAGAACTCGGCGACGTGGGTCTGGAAGAAGTAGTCGCAGAAGCCGGGGATGTAGAGCACGGCGCGCCGGCTCGGGGCGTCCGTACATCTGCTGACCAGGGTCGCGACCACCGGGCCCTCGGTGTCGTCGGGCATGATCAGCGTCTCGGCGCGATAGGGCTCGCCGAGGATGTCGGTGCTGAGCGCTGGCGCATCGGTCATGCACGGAGTGTGTCATGCCCGCGCCCTCACCCCACGCCCGCAAGGGTCGCGCGCAGCCGGTCAGCGGGAGTAGAGCGCGGTGATGACGTCCTCGATCGCGGGCTCCTGGATCGACAAGTCGACCAGGTCGTCGCGGGTGCCGAGGGCGGCGACCACCGGAGCCGTACTGGCCCCGGCCGGCAGCGACAGCCACTGCCGAGCGCCGTCGACCCGGGCCGAGGCAGCGCCCGGAACCTCCAGCGGGTCGGCCGGGGCGGCCAGGTCGACCACGACGGTACGCCTGGCGCCACCCTGGCGATGCAATTCCTCGAAGCCGCCGTCGAAGACCAGCCGACCGTGGTCGATCACCATCACCCGCCGGCAGACCTGCTCGATGTCGACCAGGTCATGGGTGGTCAGCAGGATCGTCGTGCCGCCCTCGGCATTGAGCTCGCGCAGGAACTCCCGCAGCTTCGCCTTGCTCACCACGTCGAGTCCGATCGTGGGCTCGTCGAGGTAGAGGATCCTCGGGTTGTGCAGCAGAGCGGCCGCGATGTCGCCGCGCATCCGCTGGCCGAGCGACAGCTGGCGCACCGGCTGGTCGAGCAGCCCGCCCAGGTCGAGCAGTTCGACGAAGCGCTCGAGGTTGGCTTCGTACGTCTGGCGCGGGATCCGGTAGATCCGCCCGAGCAACTCGTACGAGTCGCGCAGCGGCAGATCCCACCAGAGGCCAGTTCGCTGGCCGAAGACGACACCGATGTGCTTGGCCAGCTCGGTCCGGCGGGCCGACGGATCGAGCCCGGCGACCCGGAGCCGGCCGCTGGTCGGCACCAGGATGCCGGTCAGCATCTTGACGGTGGTGGACTTGCCGGCGCCGTTGGGACCGATGTAGCCGACCGCCTCGCCGGCGCCGATCTCGAAGGTCACGCCGTCGACGGCATGTACCTGGTGGCGATCCCGACGCAGCCGACCGCGCTTGCGATGCACGATGAACGTACGTCGCAGCTCGTCGACCTCGATGATCGAAGGCACTAGCTCCCCGTGCTCCGGTAGTGGCGCACCGCGATCCGCCAGAACGCGGCCGCGGCGACGACGAACACTACCGCCGCGATCGGCGAGGCGAACTGGAACCAGCTCGGCAGCCCGAACGGATCGTCCATGCCGAGGACATAGAGCCCCGGATACCAGTTGACGAAGGCAAGCGGCACGATGAACGTCACGCCCTTGACCAGCTCGGTCGGGTAGATCGTGAGCGGATACTGCGTGAGCGTGTTGCCGCCGTAGGTGAACGCATTGGACACCTCGGCCGCGTCGCCGGCGAACACCTGGAAAGCGCCGCCCATCACGAACACGGCGCAGAAGATGACCGATCCGCACAGCATCGCGCCGACCAGGACGACGACCCGGGCGGCCGTCCAGTCGATCGATACCGACAGCAGCGCCCAGGTGAGGACGCCGAGCGACTGGGCGATCCGGCCGATCCGGCGGATCGCGAACCGGTCGGCCGCGACCTGGACGATCGGCGGCACCGGGCGTACGAGCATCTGGTCGAAGCTGCCGTCGCGGATCCGACGGCCGAGCGCCTCACTGTTGCCCACGAGCAGATCAGCCGCGCCAAGAGCGAAGCCGGACATGGCGAAGAGCAAGGCGATCTGCGGCAGGGTGAAGCCGCCGAAGGCGTCCAGGTGGCTGAACATGATGATGATCGCGGCGAAGTCCAGGAACGTGATCACGACCTGGACGAAGACCGTGATAGCGAACGAAATGCGGTAGGTCAGCGCCGCGCGCACCCAGGCGCCGGCGATGACGACGAATCCACGGGCCGCCTCAACCACCCTGGACCACCACCTTGCGCACCGCGAACCGGGTCATCGCGGCGCCGGCGGCCAGCAGGATGACGATCCAGACCAGCTGGACGGCGAGCAGCGGCGCGACCGCAGTCCCAGTGCTGTCGCTCAGGAAGACGTCGATCGGAATCTGGATCATGCAACGGAACGGCAGCAGGTCCGCGACGAAGCGCAGCCAGCCGGGGAACACGACGAGCGGCAGCATCATCCCGGAGAAGAAGATCTGCGACAGGACGACGATCCACTGCGGTCCCTGGATGTCGATGATCCAGTAGGCCAGCAGCCCGAGCAGATAGCGCAGCCCGAAGCTCACCACGATCGCCATCGCGATCGACAGCGCCGCCAGGGTGGCAGTCGCGACGGTGTCGGGCCAGACCAGGTCGAACAGCAGGGCACCCAGGAGGGTCGGGATGGCGCCCCGGGAGAGCAGGTGGTACGCGGCGCGACCGAGGTCCTCGGCCAACCGCAGTCCGAGCAGCGACACCGGGCGGTGCAGGTCGATGGCGGCCGCGCCGGTCCGTACTCGCTCGGCCAACTCGTCCACGACGAAGCCGCCGAAGATCGCCACCGGAGCGATCAGCGCCTGCGCCACCCAGGCGAACGTCACCGCCTGCGCGATGCCGTAGCCGCCGAGCGACGGCCGGACGTCCCAGAGCGCGATGTAGGTGTAGGCGATGATGACGCCGAAGACCGAGTTGGTGAAGACTCCGGCGAGGGTCGCCGCCCGATAGGTGCTGTAGCGGCGAAAGCCCCGCACCGCGAGGGCGGTGTAGACCCCAGCGGTGGTAGGGACCCGGTCAGTGCTGATAGGTGCCCACGACCACCGCCCGCGCCAGCGTCTTGAACGCCAGGTTGAACGACACCACGGCCGGCGACGCCGACTCGTCGACTCCGAGCTTGTCCTCCGAGACGGCGTGCACGACGAAGTAGTAGCGGTGCACCTGGTCGCCCTCCGGCGGCGCGGCACCCATGAATCCTTCGGTTCCGCCGTCGTTGCGGATGTGGAAGGCGCCGGCGGGCAGGTCGCCACCCGATCCGGCGCCGGCGGGCAGCTCGGTCACGTCGGCCGGGATGTCCACCAGGACCCAGTGCCAGAAGCCGGACGGAGTCGGGGCGTCCGGATCGAAGCAGGTGACGGTGAAGCTCTTGGTCTGCTCGGGGAATCCACTCCACGACAGGTGCGGGGACGTGTTGCCGATGTGGGCAACGTGCGCTTCGTGCAGCGGCTCGCCGTCACTCACCGACTCACTCGTGACGGAGAACGCGTCGACGCGGGGGAGGAGATCGTAGGGATTCGGGCTCACGGGACGATCGAGACTCATGTCTCCGAATCTATCGCTCCGGTTCGGCGGCCCGTCCAGGTGATGGATGGTGATCCGGAGCGTCTGTGGAGCGGATCTACAGTGCGCGGGTGAGGGGCGACTCCGAACACCCGCCGTACCCGGTCGGACTACGGTTGGCCGGGCGTGCGGTCGTCGTCGTGGGCGGCGGCCAGGTCGCCGGTCGGCGCATCCCGGCGCTGCTCGCCTCGGGCGCCGACATCACCGTGGTCTCGCCGTCGGTACGGCCCGCGATCGAGGGCATGGTCGCCGCCGGCGAGCTGCGCTGGATCCCGCGGCGGTACGAGGACGGCGACCTGACCGACGCGTGGTACGCAATCGCCGCGACGAGCGACCCGGCGGTCAACTCGGCGGTCGTCGCCGAGGCGGATCGGCGCCGAACCTTCTGCGTCCGGGCCGACGACGCTCGACAGGCCAGCGCCTGGACTCCGGCGTCCGGCCGCCACGACAACGTCACGATCGCCGTGCTGTCCAACCGCGATCCGCGCCGCTCGGCCCGGCTGCGGGACGCGATCGTCGATCGGCTCCGCGACGGCGACCTGGCCGACCGGCAGTTCCGTGACCACGCG
>DATFRX010000342.1:0-2347 GCA_035262905.1 Nocardioidaceae bacterium | reverse complement strand
GAGCAGGTCCGAGCGGGTCGAGGTCGCCGCCGGTGACATCCCGGTGGCCGACACGATCGGCGCCGGTGACGCCTGGATGGCCGCCCTGCTGGCCGGCGTCGTGACGCGGCACTGGACCGACTGCGCCGGATACTCCCGCGGCCAGCTCGAATGGCTCGGCGCTGTGGCCGCCGCCGCGGCCGCCATCACCTGCTCCCGTCCCGGCGCCGACCCGCCCTGGCGTCGCGAACTGCCACAGCTCGACGAGCGTACGACCGCTTCCTGATCGCCACTACCCTCGATGGTGGAGGGCACCGGCGATCGGAGGTGGCACTGTGGCGGAGCTGATGGCACCGCTGCCCAATGGGATCGAGATCTGCTACGAAACCTTCGGCAACGCTGACGACCCACCCCTCCTCCTCGTCATGGGCCTCGGCGGACCGATGAACTGGTGGAGCACCGACCTCTGCCAACTGCTGGCCGATCGCGGCTTCTTCGTGATCCGCTACGACCATCGCGACATCGGCCACTCCAGTCACATCGTCCCGCTGCACCGTGTGACGCGTCGCAGCGCCGTGACGACCTGGTTCGGCGGACGGCGCCAGGTGGAGTACGGACTCGGCGACCTCGCCAGCGACGCCTTCGGCCTGCTCGATCATCTCGGCGCCGAGCGGGCCGACGTCTTCGGGGTCTCGATGGGCGGCATGATCGCGCAGACCATGGCAATCGCCCGGCCGGCCCGCGTGCGATCGCTGGTCTCGATGATGGCCACCACCGGTCGCCGCAGCGTCGGTTGGCAGGACCCTCGGCTCTACCCGATGCTGCTGGCGCCGAGACCGCAGAGCCGGGAGGAGTACGTCGAGCGCGCCTACAAGGTCGAGGCGCTGATCGGGTCGCCCGGCTATCCGACTGATCCGATCGAGACCCGGACTCGGGCCGAGGAGACCTGGGATCGCGGCTACCACCCGGCCGGCGTGCTGCGTCAAACGCTCGCCGTGATCACCCAGCCCGATCGCACGCCGGCCCTGCACGAGCTCGACACGCCGACCTGCGTGATCCACGGCCTCGCGGATCGCCTCGTCCACAGCTCGGGTGGCCGCGCCACGGCGGCCGCGATCAGCGGTGCCGAGCTGATGCTCGTCCCCCGCATGGGCCACGACCTCCCCCGCCCCTTGTACGGCACCTTCGTCGATGCCGTGCAGAGGACCGCCGCGCGAGCGGACGCCGTTGATCAGTCACTTGTGGCTCGGCGATCCGCCGACCTGCCACGGAAGATCGACTGACAACGTGCGGATCGCCCGACCACAAGTGACTGATCAACGGCGCGGAGCTGGGGCGGTCCTCAAGACTGCGCGAGCTTGACGAGCTCGGCCAACTCCTCGGCGAGGTAGTCGATCAGATGCCAGACGTCGGGCACCATCTCGCGGGACGCGATCAGCCCGAAGTCCAGGGCGCCGTCGTAGCTGAACAGGGTGATGTTGAGCCCGCCGGTCAGGTCGGTCACCGCCGAGACCGGATGGATCCCGCGCACCTGTGCGCCCGCGACGTACAACGGCAGCTGCGGCCCGGGGATATTCGACACGAACAGGTTGAACGGCGGTCCCGGCACCGTCACGAGCTTGAAGAGGGCTCTGGATGCGAGGCCGGAGAACGCCGTCGGCACGGTCGCCGCGACGTCGGACAGGATCGTCGCGGGCACCGCCTCGAACTGCTCCTTCGCCTCCGACATCGCCTCGGCGACCGCGCCCAGCCGTTCCGCGGGGTCGGAGAGGTTGGTCGGCAGGGCGGCCAGCATCACCGAGATCTGATTGCCCAGCGTGCTCTTGTCGTCGTCGGTACGGATCGAGACCGGCACGGCCGCGACCAACGGGATCGGCGGCAGCGAGTCGTGCTCGAGCAGCCAGCGCCGCAGTGCCCCGGTCGCCATCGCCATCACGACGTCGTTGACGGTGAGTCCGAAGGCGTTCTTGACCTGCTTCACGTCGTCCAGCGAGACCGAGCCGTAGGCGAACCGGCGATGCGCCGTGATGTGCCCGTTGAACGGCGTACGCGGCACGCTGAGGTAGCGGCCCTTGTCGGACCGGGCCGACGGCGTACCTCGCGTCACCAGCGACACCGCCGAGTCGGCGAGGTCGCTGACCGTGCGTACTCCAGGCACGTTCTTGGCGCCCGGCAGGTCGGCGAGGTGCGGCAGCGATCGCGGCAGCGACGTCACCGCCCGGCCGGACCGGATCACCGACGAGACCAGGCCACGGGCGGCCAGCAGGAACCGATCCGGCAGCTGGCCCGCGTCCCACTGCGGATCCGGCGGGTCGACGGTGCGGGGCTCGATCGTCACGTCCAGGATCGTCGCGAGAATCTCGGCGCC
>DATFRX010000341.1:0-8527 GCA_035262905.1 Nocardioidaceae bacterium | reverse complement strand
CAGGCAGCGTCCCGGTCACCGACGCGATCAGATGCGCCAGGTTGTAGGTGTACGAGTCGTAGTGATCGACCAGGACGACCCGAGTCATGCGGTCAAGTGTCCAGGAGGGCCGTGACGAGCTCGGCGACGATGTCGTATCCGTGCTGCGACAGGATCGACTCGGCATGGAACTGGACACCGCGGTAGTGCGGCCCGCTCAGCAGGTGGATGTCGCCGGTCGACGGATCGGTCTCGACGCTGACGCCGGCCGGCAACCCGCTCTCGGGCACCCTGGCGACGAACGTGTTGTAGAAGCCGACCAGCCGATCCCGGCCGAGCATCGGCAGTTTGGTCTGGGTGCCCTGGAAGACAATGTCCTTGTACCCGACGTCGAGCCCCAACAGGTCACACACGACCTGATGTCCGAGGCAGACAGCGAGGAAGGTCTGCTGTCGATCGAGCAGGTCTGCCACAGCTGAGCGAATCGCGGCCATCTTCGGATCGGCGTGGTCGCGCGGGTCGCCGGGGCCGGGGCCGACGATCACCAGATCGTGGTTGCCGATCGCATCCGGAGTCCAGCCCTCGTGGCGTACGACCGTGGACGACATCCCAAGGACGCCGAGCACGTGCCGGAGCATGTTGACGAAGTCGTCCTCGCCATCGAGGATCACCGCGCTCTTGCCCTGCAGCACCGGGTTCGGTGGCGTGGCCGACTGGTCGGTGAGCCAGAACTGGCTGAGCCGCTGGTTGCGAGATCCCAACGCCACAAGGACATCGTCGTCGTGTTCGAGCCCGACGACGTCGTCGGCCGGCGTCGGAGCATCGGCCAAGCCGAACGCGGTCAGGATGCCGCCGGCCTTCGCAGCCGTCTCGGCGGTCTCGTACGCCGGGTTGGAGTCGCGCACGAGCGTCGCGCCGGCCGTGACGGTGAGGCGCCCCTCGGGCGAGACGTCGGCGGTACGGATCAGGATCGGCGCATCCGCGGTCGCTCTTCCATCGGCGTCGCGGCCGATCAGCGCCATCGTCGCGCCGTAGTAGCCGCGGCCGGTCGACTCGTACTTCGCGATCAGCCGGCAGGCGTTCTCGACCGGGCTGCCGGTCACGGTTGCGGCGAACATCGAGTCGCGCAGGACCTGTGGCACGTCGCGCTGGGTGCGCCCGGCGAGGAGGTACTCGGTGTGGATCAGATGGGTCATCTGCTTGAGGTACGGCCCGAGCACCAGACCGCCCTCGTGGCAGATGTCGCACATCATCTTGAGCTCCTCGTCGACGACCATGAAGAGCTCGTAGATCTCCTTCTCGTCGGCCAGGAAGTCGAGCAACGCGGCCTTGCGGGTCACGCGGTCGTCGAGGCCACGCAGCCGGAAGGTGCCGCTGATCGGGTTCATCCGAACGTTGCCGGCGTCGACGCTGACATGACGCTCGGGGCTGGCGCCGATCAGATAGCGGTCGCCGGTGAACACGCAGAACGTCCAGTACGCACCGCGCTCGCGCTCGAGCAGCCGGCGCAGCACGCTCAACGCGCCGGCGTGGTCCCAGTCGGCCAGCTGCGCCGTCCAGCGCCGGCCGATCACGAGGTTCGCCCCTTCGCCGTTGCCGATCTCGTCGCGGATGATCGCGTCGACGAGCTTGCCGTAGTCCGCGTCGTCGATCTCGAAACCGCCGCGATCGGCGTAGGTCACGGGCCGGTCCGGCAGCGCCGCGATCGCGTCGGCCAGCGGCATGCCCCGCTCGTACTCGATCCCGATGTCCGACAACGGTGTGCCGTCGTCGTGCGCGTGGAAGCCGCGCTCGCGCACCTGCGCGTACGGGACGAGAACGAGCCGGTCGAAGCGACGGTCCGGCTCGGGTGACCCCAGCTCGGTCGGGATGTCGGCGAGCCACTCGATGTCCGTGCGGGTGCCGCCGACCAGGGTCAGCTCGTCGGAGTCGCGCAGGCGGATCAACGCCCACGCCGGGTACGCCAGCACTTCGTCGATCGCGGACACCCCGTGATCGTACCGATGCAGATCGGTCGTCACGCCTGACGCGTCACTGCTGCCGAGGCTCGACTCGATCGTCGCCACTGCCCGCCTGCTGTCCCGGCCCGAGCGGCCGCTCGCTGCCGAGTCCACCGCCGTCGGGAGCCTGATCCCCCAGCCCGGCCGCGATGTACTGCCACCGGCCGACACGGATCTCGCCGTCGGTGGAGAAGCTCACCGGCTGCAGGCCGATCGGCCGTCCGTCGCGGTAGGTGATGAGCGTGACCTCGGCCGGCCGACGCAACGCACTGCCGAGCGCGAACGCATACGCCGCACCTCCGGTCGTGCCGTTGGTGTAGCTCGTCGTCGGTCGTCCGTCGATCGAGTACGTCGTGGTCGGACCGAGCTGGCGGTGCAGGTGGCCACTGAGTACGAGGTCGACACAACCCGACGCGGCGGCCTTCTCGCCGGCGGTCGGACTGTGGACGACGACCGTGCTGATGTCCTCGTTCGCGTCGTCGGCGGCACAGGCGACGTCGGACAGCCGTGACGCCTGCTGCTGCACGGTTTCGTCGAAGGTCGTACGGCCGGCCACGAGGCCGCTGGCCCGGACGTCGCTGTCGCCGAGGAACGTGATGCCCTCGACCGTCTCGGGCTCGCCAGCGAGCACGGTGAAGCCCTGGTCCTGGTACGCCTCGACGATCGCGCCGCCGTAGTCGTGGTTGCCGCCGACTGCCACGATCGGGAACCCGTCGAACGCGTCGGCCAGCGAGTTGACGCTGAACGTCTCCCACGATCCGCCGGTCGAGGTGTCGTCTCCCGCGTCGATGACGAGCGACGCCTGACCGGCGTCGGCGACCGCCCGGGCGACCGAGTCCATGCCGATGTTGTCGTGCCGATCGGCGATCAGCAGCGCGATCTGCTCGCCCTCGGCCGGATCGCGAAGCTGGTCACCGATCTGGGCGGCCCTCTCCTTCAGCTCGCGATAGAACACCAGCGAGTCGTTGTACGTACTGACCGCGCTGTCGATGAGCTCGACACCACCGCGGCTGGCCCCGCCGGTCAGCACCTCGATCCGGTTGAGTTGCGGGTCGAGTGACTCGTCGGGGAACAGCGACGGCAGCGAGACCCAGGTCGCCGGTCCCTCGGCAGGCTCTGGCGAGTCGGACCCTGGGATGAAGGCGGCGGCGACCGCCAGTCCGACCAGCGCGGCGATCACACCGGTGGCCATCATGGGCCGGCGTGGCCGCTCATGGAGTTGGCGCCGGGCCGCCTCGGCCAGCTCGGCCCGTCGGCTACGTCCGATGGCACGCCACAGCCCGGCGACGGCGAGCGCCGCGAGGAATCCCACGGCGGCTCCTCGGATGGCGTGGTCGAAGGCCATGTCGAGCAGCGCATCCCGCAGCTCACGGATCTCCCCGTCGGGCGAGCTCGCGATCAGGGCGTCGCGGCGGATCACGTCGTTGAGGTTCGTCGCCTGGGTGTCACCGACATCGATGTAGACCCCGATGTCGAGCGGCTGCTCCGATGCGACCCGGAAGCGTGGCAGCACCGGGCCGAAGTCGAGCGTGGCGTAGCCGTCGAACGTCGGCGAGACCGTCGTCGTGTGCGCGCCGATGACGACCGTGCGCGAGTCGTTGGAGAAGCCGACGACACCGACCACCAACGCGACAGCGAGCCACACGCCGGTCAGCGCGAGGCCCGCCCACAGTCGCGGTCGTCGGATCGCCATGGCCCCCAGGATGACGTACCGGCAAATCGCCCACTTCGCACGGTGATCCCGCACTCCGCACGGTCCCGAGCCCGTGCGGAGTGCCGGGATACCACGAGAACGTGGTAACCGAGGGGCGCAAATGCCCGCTCAGGCGCCGGTGTTGAGGGTGCGCAGGTTCTCCGCGCTGTAGCGCTCGCCGTGGATCGCGTCGGGTGCGAACACCTCGTCGAGCCGGGCCAGCACATCGCTGTCGAGCGCGACTCCGCTGGCGCCGACGTTCTCGTCGAGGCGCTCCGGGCGGCTGGTGCCCGGGATCGGCACGATGTCGTCGCCGCGGGCCAGCAGCCAGGCCAGCGCGACCTGTCCCGGCGTCGCGTCGAGCTTGTCGGCGATCACCCGGACCTCGTCGACCAGCGCGAGGTTGCGATCCAGGTTCTCGCCCTGAAAGCGCGGCACGGTGTTGCGGAAGTCGGCGTTGCCGCGCAGGTCAGCGCTGGACCGCACGGCGCCGGTGAGGAAGCCTCGGCCCAACGGCGAGTACGCGACGAAGCCGATGCCGAGCTCGCGACAGGCCGGCAGGATCTCGGCCTCGACGTCGCGGAACCACAGCGAGTACTCGGTCTGCAGCGCCGCGATCGGGTGCACGGCGTTGGCCCGCCGGACGGTCTCGGCGCTGGCCTCGGACAGACCCAGGTGCCGCACCTTGCCCTCGGCCACCAGCTCCGCCATCGCGCCGACGGTCTCCTCGATGGGAGTGTTCGGGTCCACCCGGTGCTGGTAGTAGAGGTCGATGGTGTCGATGCCGAGCCGGCGCAGCGACGCCTCGCAGGCGGCCCGCACGTACTCCGGGTCGCCACGGACACCGGTGGTGGTGCCGGACGGGTCTCGTACGATGCCGAACTTGGTCGCGATCGCCACTCGGTCGCGATGGGCCGCCAGTCCGCGGCCGACCAGCTCCTCGTTGCGGCCCGAGCCGTACATGTCGGAGGTGTCGAACAGGGTCACACCGGCGTCGACGGCCCGCTCGATCGTACGAAGCGAGCGATCCTCGTCGTAGTCGCCGTACGCGTCGCTCATGCCCATGCACCCGAGCCCGAGGGCACCGACATCGAGGCCGTTCGTGCCCAGGGTCCGGGTCGGGATCGTGGTTGTCGTCATGGCTGTCTCCAGACGTTTCGAGTCGTTGCTTCCGACACTCACGCGCTGCTGCGGCGGCAACCAGAGCCGGTCTTTCCTGGGACTGACAGAACCACCCTGCGACCGGGCGAGCTGGCCATACTGGCTGCATGGACGAACCCACACAGCTCGGCGAGTGGCTGACGTCCCGTCGCAATCGACTCGACCCGGACGCGGTCGACCTGCCGACGCATGGCCGACGCCGGGTGCCTGGGTTGCGCCGCGAGGAGGTGTCGCAGCTCGCCGGGGTCAGCGTCGACTACTACGTACGCCTGGAGCAGGGGCGCGCGGCCCATCCGTCGGAGGCCGTGCTCGACGCGATCGCCCGCGCGCTGCAACTCGACGAGATCGAGCGGACCCATCTGCATCAGCTGGCCCGGCCCACCTCGTCGCCGCCCCGATCACCGGCCCGCGAACGAGTCCGGCCAGGCTTGCGGCAACTGCTCGATCGGCTCGACGGCGTGCCCGCGTTCGTCCTCGGCCGCCGCATGGACGTGCTCGCCTGGAACCGCCTCGGCGCCTCGCTGCACGCCGACTTCGACGGCATGCTGCCGAGGGAGCGCAACATGGCGCGGCTGCTGTTCCTCGACCCAGCGTCGGTCGACCACTACGTCGAGTGGGACTCGGTGGCCCGCGACACGGTCGGTGTGCTCCGCCGGCTGGCCGGCCGCCACCCGGACGACCGGGCGCTCGCCGAGCTGATCGGCGAGCTGTCGATGCACAGTGAGCGGTTCCGGCGCTGGTGGGCGTCCAGCGTCGTGCGCGCGAAGACCCACGGCCGCAAGCTGATCCGGCACCCGATCGTGGGCGAGCTCGAGCTCTACTACGAGACGTTGGAGCTGCCCGACGCGGCGGACCAGGTACTCGTCACCTACACCGCCGAGGTCGGCAGCCCGTCGGAGACGTCGCTGGCACTGCTCGCGTCGTGGGCCGAATCCGAGCCGGTGGCCAAGCGCCTCGGAACCGACGCAGCACGATCCAGCTGACGGCCTGATCAGCGTTTGCGGTAGATGTCGCATCGACTGCCGACTCTCGTAGACGATCCGATAGATCACGGCGGGCCGAGGTCGGCCTTGACTTCTTCCCATGGAATGGGGATCTCCGCTGAGTCCGCCATCTCGGCACGCGCCGCATGCGCTGCCCGGACGTCGGACAGATCTTCGGCGCTTCGATCAGCCGCTTGAGGTCCTCGGCATCGATCACGGGCCGGCCTCGTCGACCCCGTCAGCGAGGCGGCCACAGGCCTCGGTCACCATCAGGTCCTTCATAGTTCCAGTTTTCTATATAAGCGCTGGAATGTACGAAACGAGCAACGAGTCGCGCTACGGAGTGCTGTTCTCGCGCTGACTGCATCCTGGGCGGCCGATCCCAGGCGTTCGGAGCTCCGACTAGGCTGCTGCCGATGTTCAGCAAGGTGCTCGTTGCGAACCGTGGTGAGATCGCGATCCGTGCACTTCGGGCGGCGTACGAGCTGGGCGCCAAGACCGTCGCGGTGTTTCCGTACGAAGATCGCCGCTCCGAACACCGGCTGAAGGCCGACGAGGCGTACGAGATCGGCGAGCGGGGGCATCCGGTCCGGGCCTATCTGGATCCGGAGGCGATCGTCGCCACCGCCCGTCGGGCCGGAGCCGACGCGGTCTATCCGGGCTATGGCTTCCTGTCGGAGAATCCGGATCTCGCCGAGGCGTGTGCGGCGGCCGGCATCACGTTCATCGGGCCGAAAGCCGAGGTGCTCCGGCTGGCGGGCAACAAGGCCCGTGCGGTCGAGGCCGCTCGCGAGGCCGGCATCCCGGTGCTCGAGTCGCTGCCGCCGAGCCAGGACGTCGACGCACTCGTAGGAGCCGCCGAAGGGCTGCCGTACCCGCTGTTCGTCAAGGCGGTCGCCGGCGGCGGTGGCCGCGGACTGCGCCAGGTCGACGAGCCCGGCCGACTGCGGGAGGCGCTCGAGACCGCGATGCGGGAGGCCGACGGCGCCTTCGGCGATTCGACCGTGTTCATCGAGCGGGCCGTGGTCGAGCCGCGCCACATCGAGGTGCAGGTGCTCGGCGACGCGACCGGCGAGGTGCTGCACCTGTTCGAGCGTGACTGCTCGGTCCAGCGCCGGCATCAGAAGGTCGTCGAGATCGCGCCGGCGCCGAACCTCGATCCGGCACTACGCGAGCGGATCTGCGCCGACGCGGTGCGCTTCGCCCGGACCATCGGCTACCAGAACGCCGGCACCGTCGAGTTCCTCGTCGACCGCGAGGGGCGGCACGTCTTCATCGAGATGAACCCCCGGATCCAGGTCGAGCACACCGTGACCGAGGAGGTCACCGACGTCGACCTGGTGCAGTCGCAGATGCGGATCGCCGCCGGGGAGACGATGGCCGATCTCGGGTTGCGGCAGGACGCCATTCAGCTGCGCGGCGCCGCACTGCAGTGCCGGATCACGACCGAGGACCCGGCGAACAACTTCCGGCCCGACACCGGTCGGATCACGACGTACCGCTCGCCCGGTGGCGCCGGCATCCGGCTCGACGGCGGCACGACGTACACCGGTGCCGAGGTCAGCGCGCACTTCGACTCGATGCTGACCAAGCTGACCTGTAGGGGCCGCGACTTCGCGACCGCTGTCGATCGGGCCACCCGGGCCGTCATGGAGTTCCGGATCCGGGGCGTCGCGACCAACATCCCGTTCCTACATGCGTTGCTGAGCGATCCGGACTTCCGGGCCGGTCGCCTGAACACCGCGTTCATCGAGCAGCACCCGCACCTGTTGAGCTCACCGGGCTCGGCGGACCGAGGCACCCGGCTGCTGCGCTACCTCGCCGATGTCACGGTCAACCGACCGCACGGCCGGGCGCCCACGTCGGTCGACCCGCTGACCAAGCTGCCGCCGATCGATGCCGAGAAGTCGCCGCCCCCGGGATCGCGACAGCTGCTGCTGGAGGTCGGCCCGCAGGAGTTCGCCCGCCGGCTTCGCGACCAGGACGCCGTCGCGGTGACCGAGACGACCTTCCGCGACGCGCACCAGTCGCTGCTCGCCACCCGGCTGCGTACGAAGGACCTGGTCGCCGCCACGGGCCACGTCGCTCGTACGACGCCACAGCTGTGGTCGCTGGAGATGTGGGGCGGCGCGACCTATGACGTCGCATTGCGGTTCCTCCACGAGGACCCGTGGGAGCGCCTCGCGGCGATGCGGGCCGAGGCACCGAACCTCTGCCTCCAGATGCTGCTGCGCGGCCGCAACACGGTCGGTTACACGCCGTACCCGACGCAGGTGACCGAGGCGTTCGTCGAGGAAGCAGCCTCCACCGGGATCGACGTCTTCCGGATCTTCGACGCGCTCAACGACGTCGACCAGATGCGGCCGGCGATCGAGGCAGTCCGGTCCACCGGCTCCGCGGTCGCGGAGGTCGCGCTCTGTTACACCGGCGACCTGTCGGACCCTGCCGAGCACCTCTACACGCTCGACTACTACCTGGAGCTGGCCGAGCGCATCGTGGCCACCGGGGCGCACGTGCTCGCGATCAAAGACATGGCTGGCCTGCTGCGGGTGCCGGCCGCCCGGACCCTCGTGACGAAGCTGCGAGAGCGGTTCGACCTGCCGGTGCACCTGCACACCCACGACACCGCCGGCGGACAGCTGGCCACGCTGGTGGCGGCGATCGAGTCCGGTGTCGACGCGGTCGACGCGGCGTCGGCGGCGCTGGCCGGC
>DATFRX010000340.1:0-11951 GCA_035262905.1 Nocardioidaceae bacterium | reverse complement strand
ATTCGCTCCGACAACGTAATTCCTCCTGGCGAAGCTCATGTACGGTGGAGATTTTGCGGCAGCGTATTGGACTCGCTGCATACTCTTTCGTACTCTGGCATGGAGTAGGCCGTAGTACAACCGACCTGCGAGGACGCTGATATGACGACTGACCAGCCGTACGTGTACCGCCGCAACGAGCTCGTGGAACCGGACTGGACCCGCTATCCGGGATGGCGCGACGTCACCACCGAGGAGTGGGAGTCGGTCCAGTGGCAGCGCGCGCACTGCGTCAAGAACATCAAGCAGCTGCGCGCCCTGGTCGGAGACGGGCTCGAGGAGCGCTTCTACGCCGATCTCGAACGCGACCAGGCCGAGCGGGCGACGATGTCGATGCTGTTGCCGCCGCAGATGGTCAACACGATGGTGCCCCACCTCGGACCCGACGAGCCGGGCTTCACCGACGCGTTCTACGCCGACCCGATCCGGCACTACATGCTCCCGGTGTTCTCCGACCGCCGCAGCGACTGGGCGAGCCACCCGCACGCGACCCGCGACTCGCTGCACGAGCAGGACATGTGGGTGGCCGAGGGGCTCACCCACCGCTACCCCACCAAGGTCCTGGCCGAGATCCTGCCGACCTGTCCGCAGTACTGCGGGCACTGCACACGGATGGACCTGGTCGGCAACTCCACGCCGCAGATCGACAAGCTGAAGTTCACCGCGAAGCCGGTCGACCGGCTCGGCTCGATGCTCGACTACCTCCGGAAGACCCCCGAGGTACGTGACGTCGTCGTCTCGGGTGGCGACGTGGCCAACATGCCGTGGCCGCGGCTCGAGGACTTCGTCAGCAAGCTGCTCGAGATCGAGAACATCCGCGACATCCGGCTCGCCACCAAGGCGCTGATGGGTCTCCCCCAGCACTGGCTGACCGACGACGTACGCGCCGGCATGGAGCGACTCGGCACCACCTCGCGCGAGCGCGGCGTGTCGATCGCGATCCACACCCACGTCAACCACGCCAACTCGATCACGCCGCTGGTCGCCAAGGCGACGCGGGCGATGCTCGACACCGGCATCCGCGACGTCCGCAACCAGGGCGTGCTGCTCGAGGGCGTCAACGCCGACGCACACGCGCTGCTCGACCTGTCGTTCGCGCTGCTCGACGGCGCCGGCATCATGCCGTACTACTTCTACATGTGCGACATGATCCCGTTCAGCGAGCACTGGCGGGTCTCGGTCGGCAAGGCTCAGGACCTGCAGCACGCGGTCATGGGTTACCTGCCGGGGTTCGCGACGCCACGGATCGTGTGCGACGTGCCGTTCGTCGGCAAGCGCTGGGTGCACCAGCTCACCGAGTACGACCGCGACCACGGCATCTCGTACTGGACCAAGAACTACCGCACGTCGATCGAGCTCGAGGACGCCGAAGCGCTGGAGCGGCGCTACGAGTACTACGACCCGATCCACACGCTGCCGGAGGACGGCCAGGCCTGGTGGCGCGAGCACGCCGGCGAGGAGCACGAGGCGGCTGCCGAGCAGGCGGCTCGCGCGAGTCGCGAGGCGGCCGAGGCCCAGAAGCTCGCCGAGGTCCACTGACGCTCGGCCACCCCGACGTCGGCCGACTCAGCCGGCGGCCGTCTGGGCCTTGCCCCAGGCGTCCATCAGCTGGGTCAGCCCGGTCGGCGTCGGGAACAGCTTGAACGGCTTGGCGTAGGCGGCCATGTTGAGGATTCGGCCGTTCGGTCCCCGGAAGCCGGCCGTGGCCAGCGCCGAGTTGCCGAGCGGCGAGTCGACGTAGTCCGTCAGCTGCTTGGCGGTGCGGATCGCGGCCGGGTCGCCGTCGGTGCGGACGACCACCGGATAGTCGAGCAGCACCGTGCCGGTGTCGGGCAGCATCGGGGTCAGCTGCCAGTCGGTGTGGCTGTTGGCCACCCGCGCGAACGTCTGCTCGGTCACCGGGAACAGCCGGGCGGGGCCGAACTCGTGCTGCGACTCCCGGATCATCTCGCGGTTGCTCGGCAGCTCCTCGTCGAGCGCGTCCAGTCGTCGGACGACACCGGTCAGGTCGGCGCTGAGGTCGGCATCGGGGTCTTCTGCCTCCAGCGCCGCGATCGCGAACAGCGACTCAGGCGTGGAGATCGACGGCGGATGCATGTAGTAGTCGTGGGAGGCGAACGTGTCCTTCCACGATGCCGGCGGGGTCTGCGAGGTGGTCCGGGACGCGACCAGGATGATCGGCGTCGACGCCGCCTTGCCGACCACGTCGACCTTCTGCCGTACGTCGGGCTTCAGCTCGGCCAGCCGTGCCGAGGAATCCAGGATCCACACGGTCGGTGTGGAGTTCGAGTTCGACGTGATCTGCTTCAGCGCGCTGTCCGGATAGACAGTCGCCACGTCGATCGTCACGCACGGGTCGGCGCCGGCGTCGGCCAGCATCGTCCGCACGGTCGCCTTCATCGAGCCGCTCAGATCCGCTGGTGTCGCGACCGAGACCTCGCCTGCTCCATCGCAGTCGCCGTCGCCGCCCTCCGCTGTCAGCCGCGGTGCGAGGTAGACCCCGAGCGCCACGATCAGGGCGACCGCGAACACCGCGGCCATGATCGGCCCGGCCTGCGACGGTCGTCTCGAAATCGTCGTGTGGCGACCTGGCATAAGGTCTCCGTCCGGTGAGGACTGGCTGCTCAGGATAGCCAGGTCAGCGCCGGGTTATGGGCCGGGTTCTCGGTTCGGGCGGAACGGCTCGGCGCAAGTCAGCCGAATACGACGCCCTGGTCACAGCACCGGGGGCCGATGCTCGTACGGCGTCGAGAGCACGATCGTCGTCCGCGTCGTCACGTTGGCGGCGGCGCGGATCCGGGCCAGCAGCTCCTCGAGCGCCGTCGGAGTCGCGATGCGGACCTGGAGGATGTAGTTCTCGTCGCCGGCGACCGAGTAGCACGACTCGATCTCGCTGAACGAGTCGAGCCGGATCGGCGCGTCGTCGGGCTCGCTCGGATCGATCGGCCGGATCGAGATGAATGCCGTCAGCGGCAGGCCGAGCTTCTCGTGGTCGACTCGGGCGCCGTAGCCCTGGATGACCCCACGCTGCTCGAGACGGCGGACCCGCTGATGCACCGCCGATGTCGAGAGGCCGGTCGACTTGCCGAGATCGGTGAAAGACATCCGGCCGTCATTGGCCAGCAGCCGGACGATCTTGGCGTCGATCTCCTCCACGGAGCCAAATTTAGTCGTGATGGCCCGATTCGCCTAGCATGCGCGCTGGTCAGCCCGAAAGTACGCGCGCCTCGTGGGTCGTCGTGTTGAGCCGCTCGGCGCCGGATTCGGTCACGACGACGATGTCCTCGATGCGGGCACCGTGGCGGCCCTCGAGATAGATCCCGGGCTCGATCGAGAACGCCATGCCGAGCTCGAGCGGCTGGGTGTTGCCGGCGACGATGTACGGCTCCTCGTGGGTCTCGAGTCCGATGCCGTGACCCGTACGGTGCACGAACGCCCCGCCATAGCCCGCGTCGGTGATCATGCCGCGTCCGAGTGCGTCGACCGACTCGGCGCTGACTCCGGCGCGGGCGTAGTCGCACTGCGCCTGCTGAGCCGCCTGCAGCACGGCGTAGTAGTCGGCGAACTCCTTTGGCGGCTCGCCCCCGACGACATAGGTACGGGTGCTGTCCGAGCAGTAGCCCGACGCCAGGCTGCCGCCGATGTCGACGACGACCGGCTCGCCAGCCTGGATGACCCGGTCCGACACCTCGTGATGGGGCGACGCGCCGTTGGGTCCCGACGCCACGATGACGAAGTCGACCGTGGCATGGCCCTCGGCGAGGATCGCGTCGGCGATGTCCTGGCCGACGTCGCGTTCGGAGCGCCCCGGCCGCAGCCACTCGGCCATCGCGGCGTGGACCCGGTCGATGGCGGCGCCGGCGGCACGGAGCTCGGCGATCTCGTCCGGGCTCTTGCGCTGCCGCAGCGGACCGAGCACGTCGTTCCCCAGTCGCCACTGCGCCTTCGGCAGCGCCGCCTCGAAGGCCAGCACCTTCTCGGCCCACATGTGGTTGTCGACCGCGACCGCCTCGGCGCCACTCGGCACTCGCGCCGCGGCGATCGCATAGGCGTCCTCGGTCTCGTCCCACGGCACGACCGCCAGGCCGAGCGAGCCGACGGCCGACGCCATCGCCGCCGGCTGCTCGAGCCGTGGCACCAGCAGACTCGGATCGCCGTCGGCTGGGAGGACCAGGCAGGTCAGGCGCTCCAGGGGCTTGGCGTCGTAGCCGGTGAGGTAGCGCAGATCGGAGCCGGGTGACACAAGCAGGGCGTCGATGCCGGCGTCGTGAGTCGCTTTCTGTGCGCGGGTGAGTCGGTCGCGGAGGTCGTCGATCACGCGGGTCAGCGTACGCCGCTCGCGATGGCTAGCCGTCGGCCGGCGGGAGTAGCGCGCGGCCGGCCTCGAAGCGGGCCAGCATCGTGCGCAGCGCATTGTCTCGACAGCGTCTGATCTCGGGACGAGGATGCTCGTTCGAGCAGAGGGCGATCGTCCGGCAGAGCAGGAACTCGTCGAGCCGAGCCGGATATGGCGCCTTGCGAGACGGTGACATCTCGCTCCGCACTCATGCCCCCAGCCTACGAAGCAGTGTCCGCGATGCCTGCGACAATGACCGCCATGTCAGGTCAACGACGCCTCCTGCTCGACACCGCTTCGCTGTACTTCCGGGCGTTCTTCGGTGTGCCCGACTCGATCCGGGCGCCGGACGGCACGCCGGTCAACGCGGTGCGCGGGCTGCTCGACTTCATGGCCCGGCTGATCGGCGAGTACCACCCGACCGAGGTGGCCTGCTGCTGGGACAACGACTGGCGGCCGGCCTGGCGAGTCGAGTTGCTGCCGTCGTACAAGGCGCATCGGGTCGCGGACGAGGTCGTCGGCGGGGCCGATATCGAGGAAGTGCCGGATCCGCTCGAGACGCAGATCCCGATCATCCAGGACGTGCTGGCCGCGCTCGGCGTGGCGGTCGTGGGCGCCGACGAGTACGAAGCCGACGACGTGATCGGCACGCTCGCCACCAACGCGCCGATGCCGGTCGACGTGGTGACCGGCGATCGCGACTTGTTCCAGCTGATCGACGACGACCGCGGCGTACGCGTGCTCTACACGGCGCGTGGGGTCGGCCGGCACGAGCGACTCGACGACGCCGCCGTCCAGAAGAAGTACGGCATCAGCGGCAGTCAGTACGCCGACTTCGCCACCCTTCGCGGTGACCCCTCCGATGGGCTGCCCGGCGTGGCAGGCATCGGCGAGAAGACGGCCGCATCGCTGCTCGGCAAGTACGGCAACATGGCGGGAATCCTCGACGCGGTCGACGATCCCGGCAGCAGCCTCGGGCCGACGCCGCGGATGCGGTTGCGCGAGGCAGCCGACTACCTCGCGGTCGCGCCGCGCGTGGTCGGAGTCGCCCGTGACATCGACGTCGGTGATGTCGACTTGTCGCTACCGGATCCGGCGCCGGCCGATCCGGACGCCTACGCCGCCCTCGTCGAGCGGTGGGGCCTCGGCGGCTCGGCCGACCGCGTCGTCGAGGCGATCAACGGCTGACCCTCCACTGGCGGTAGCCGAATCCCGAAACACGCCGGCGTGTCTCAGGATTTGCCTACCCTCAGCGGCGCGGCGGCGGTCAGTCGGTCGCGAGCGAGGAGTAGGCGACGACGCCGCGGCGCAGTGCGTCGCTCGCCTCCCGAGCAGTCGTGCGCAGGTCACCAGCGCCGGCCGCGTCGGCGACCTGGTCGATCACGTCGAGCAGCTGCTTGACCGCCCGGACGAAGTCACCGGCGGCGAAGTCCGCTTCGACGAGCACCTGGTCGAGGGGCGCGCCGCGGGCCCAGCGGTACGCGGCCCAGGCGAACCCGAAGTCCGGCTGGCGCAGGAACCGTACTCGGTGGGACCGCTCCAGTCGCTCGAGCTCCGACCAGATCCCGGTCATGATCTCGGCGGTGTCGCGTATCGGTCCGCGCGGCAGCCGCGGCGGCGGCGCCTCGTCGGGGTTGCGCGCCTCGTAGACCAGCCCCGACAGGCAGGCGGCGAGCTCCGGCGCGGTGAGCTCGTTCCAGACGTCACGCCGCAGGCACTCGGCGGCTACCAGGTCCAGCTCGTTGTAGAGCCGGGCCAGCCGCTGTCCGTCGGGCGTCACCGTCTCGCCGTCGAGGTAGGCCAGCTCGTCAAGCACCTCGCACACCCGGTCGAACTGGCGCGCAATCGACCCGGTGCGCTGGTCGATCCGGCGGCGCAGGTCGGCCGCATCGCGCTCCAGCTTGAGATAGCGCTCGGCCCATCGGGCGTGGTCCTCGCGGTCCGGGCAGCTGTGACACGGGTGCGACTCCAGCTGCCGACGCAGCCGCTGGGTGTCAGGCGCTCCGTTCTCGTCACCCCGGGACGACGCCGTCTTGCGCGGCACAGCGGGTGGCATCGCCTCCGCCTTCTGCCGTAGCGCCGATGCGAGATCCCGACGCGACTGGGGGTTGCGCGGGTTGAGCTTGCGGGGCAGCCGCATCTGGCCGCGCGCCGCCACCGGGGTCGGGAAGTCGACGACCGATAGTCGCCGGGCCTGCCGCTCGGCGGTCACGACCAGGGGGCGCGGGCCGTCGCGGTTGCTGCGCATGCCGGGATCGACCACGACGGCCGTACCCGCATAGCGCCCGGCAGGGACGTCGATCACGTCGCCGGGGCGGAGTGCCTCGAGCGACTCGATGACCTCCTGCCGCTCGTCGGCTCGGCGCCGGCGCGCCTGGCTCGACTCGGCGCCGGCCAGTCGCTGCCGCAGCCGGGCGTACTCCAGGAAGTCGCCGCGATCGCACTGGGCCGACTCGGCGTACCCCTCGAGCCCCTCCTCGGACCGGCGCAGCTCGTTCGCGAGCCCGGCGACCGCGCGGTCGGCCTGGAACTGTGCGAACGACGACTCCAGCAGGCGACGAGACCGCTCGCGACCGTCGGTGCGGACGAGGTTGACCGCCATGTTGTACGACGGCCGGAACGACGACCGCAGCCGGTAGGTGCGGGTCGACGCGAGACCGGCCACTCGACGCGGATCGAGCTCGGGCTGCCACAGGACGACGCCGTGCCCTTCGACATCGATGCCGCGACGGCCGGCCCGCCCGGTCAGCTGCGTGTACTCCCCCGGCGTCACCTCGACATGGCGCTCGCCGTTCCACTTGGTCAGCCGCTCCAGGACGACCGACCGGGCCGGCATGTTGATCCCGAGCGCCAGCGTCTCGGTGGCGAACACCACCTTGATCAGGCCGCGACTGAACAGCTCCTCGACGCACTCCTTGAAGCTCGGGAGCAGTCCGGCGTGATGGGCCGCGACGCCGTAGGCCAGTGACTCTGCGAACTCCGCGTAGCCGAGCACCTCCAGGTCCTCGTCGGGGATGTCAGCGCACGCCTCCTCGACGTAGGCCCGGATGGTGCGCTCCTCGTCGGCGTCGGTGAGCCGTAGCCGGGCGCCCAGGCATTGGGCTACGGCCGCGTCGCAGCCGGCTCGGCTGAAGATGAACACGATCGCGGGCAGCAGTCCCTCGCGGTCGAGTCGCTCGACGACGTCGACCCGGCTCGGTGTCCAGTGCCGGCTTCGGTGTCGTCGGGCCGCGTGCTGTCGGCCCCGGCCGTGGCCGTTGCGGGGGCCGGGTCGGGCGGCTCGGGCCTCCTGGCGGCCGATGCGTTCGAGCGCGGGATTGACCCGGGTCGACTCCTCATGGGTGCCCGGCGCGAACAGGTCGAGCAGCTGGTTGCCGACCAGGACGTGCTGATAGAGCGGCACCGGCCGGCGCTCTTCGACGACGATGACGGTGTCTCCGCGCACCTGGGTCAGCCAGTCGCCGAACTCCTCGGCGTTGGACACCGTGGCCGACAGCGAGATCAGCGACACTGACTCCGGGAGGTGGATGATGATCTCCTCCCACACGGCGCCGCGGAACTGGTCGGCCAGGTAGTGCACCTCGTCCATGACGACCGAGCCGAGACCGATCAGGGTCGGGGACCCGGCGTAGATCATGTTGCGCAGCACCTCGGTCGTCATGACGACGATGGGCGCCTCGCCGTTGATGCTGTTGTCACCGGTCAGCAGGCCGACCTGGTCGTTGCCGTAGCGGGCGACGAGATCGGCGTACTTCTGGTTGGACAGCGCCTTGATCGGCGTCGTGTAGAAGCACTTGCGGCCCTGGTGCAGGGCGAGATGGACCGCGAACTCACCGACGACGGTCTTGCCGGATCCGGTCGGAGCGGCGACCAGGACACCGTGGCCGTCCTCGACCGCGCGACAGGCCCGGACCTGGAACTCGTCGAGCTCGAAGCTGTAGAGCCCGCGGAACTCACCCAGCGCCGGGTACGACTGATCTCGCCGAAACCGGGCATACCGCTCGCTCGGTGAGCTCATGAGCCCCAGCGTACGGCCCGTGGCCCGACGTGAGACTTGCAGTCGTGGCTGTCCGGGCAGCCACAACCACAAGTTTCAGGTCGACGGGAGCGGCGCGAAGATGTGCAGTGCGCCGGGCAGCGACGTGATCGTCAGGGGCAGCGGAGCGATCCGCTCGCCGTCGCCGTAGGCCACGATGTCCGGCGCCGCGATCGACACGGTCCGGACCCGATGCCGCTCGAACTGCCGGTGCGTCGTGTGGCTGCCGTTGAACAGCCGCGGGTACACCACCACGAGCTCGGCCTTGCTCACCGGCTTGATCACGACCACGTCGAGCAGTCCGTCGTCGATCTCGGCCCCCTCGCAGATCCGCAGTCCGCCGCCGTACGACGGGCCGTTGCCGACCGACACGAGCATGGCCTCGACGTCGTAGGGCTGGCCGTCCAGCTCGAGGGTGAACTTGATCGGCTCGAAGACCCGGAGCTCGGCGAGCGTGGCGAGGTTGTAGCGCATCTGGCCGCTGGGCCAGGTCATCTGGTTGGCCCGCTCGTTGACCTTGGCGTCGAAGCCGGTCGCGACCACGGTCGCCACCCGGGTGCCGGCGACGTCGGCCAGGTCGATGACGCGTACGTGACCGCGGATGACGGCGTTGGCAGCCTTCCGCGGATCCTTGCGGTCGATGCCGACAGAGCGGGCGGTGTCGTTGCCGGTGCCGGCCGGGATCACACCCAGCGGCAGCTCGGATCCGGCCAGCGCCTGGCAGGCCAGGTGGACCATGCCGTCGCCGCCGACGACGATCAGCGCGTCGAAGCCGTCCTGGACGGCATTCGCGGCCAGCTCCGCCGCCTCCTCGTAGGTCCGTCCCTCGATCCGGCGGACCCGGATTCCGGCCTGCTCCAGATGCGGGATCGCGATGGCGGCTGCCCGCGCGCCGCGTCCCTTGCCCGAGGTCGGATTGACCAGGACGGCTACCTCGTTCGCCACCGGTGCAGCGTACCCGCCGGACGACGGCTAGAGACGGAGCACCACCGAGAGCTGGCTGGGTGGCACGCCGATCGCCTTGGCGAACCGGCGCAGCGCCTCGCACCCGGTGTCGGCGTCCCATCGGGTGGTCGGCACCGCGACCGCATGCCGCCCGTCGCGTACGAGGATCAGCACCTGACCGAAATGCCAGGCCTGGTGTACGTCATGGCGCTGCTGCTCGGAGACCACGGTGGCCGGGAAGGCGACGTCGGCGCAGAGCATGTCGAGTCCCAACGCGTGGTCGCCGTCGCCGGTCAGCCGACCCTCGATGAGCGCCGCCGAGCCGGTCTCCCTGGTGGTCCATCGCAGCTCCTCGGCACCGAGCCAGTCCGGCAGGTCGAACGGATCGGCGACCGACCACCCGCTTGCGGGATCAGTCATCCGACTCGTCCAGGCCACTCGGCCGGTCGTCGTCCGCGCTGCGGTCCAGGGCGAGCTCGGACTGCTCGTCGTCGTCCCATGCCTCGTAGTCGTGGATGCCTCGGCGTCGGTCGATCGCCCGGGCGATGACCTCGGAGAGCAGGAACAGCAGCGTCATCGGGATCGCGAGGAACAGCATGCTGATCGGGTCGGTCGACGGCGTCGCGACGGCGGCGAAGATGAAGGTTCCGAGGATGATCCACGACCGGAACCGGCCGAGCTGGCGCCCGGTGACGACGCCGGCGAGGTTGAGCAGCACGACGAACAGCGGGATCTCGAAGGCGATCCCGAACACGAGCAGCATGCGCAGGATGAAGCTGAGGTAGCGGCTGACCTCGATCAGGTTGGACACGTCGGCCGGCGTGAAGTCCAGCAGGATCGACAGGCCCTTGGGAAGCACGTAGTAGCCGATCCCGACGCCGAGCAGGAAGAGCGGACCGGCGATGGCGGCGAAGACCCGGGTCCAGCGGCGCTCGCGCGGATGCAGGCCGGGCACGATGAACGCCCAGATCTGATAGAGCCAGATCGGGCTGGCGATGATGATGCCCGCGACCAGACAGACCTTGATCTGCAGCGTGAAGGCGTCGGCGACACCGGTCAGCGTGAGCTGGGCGTTGAGGCCCTCGTCCCTGGCGAGATCGTCGACGACCGTCGT
This sequence comes from Nocardioidaceae bacterium, assembly GCA_035262905.1. Lineage (GTDB taxonomy): Bacteria > Actinomycetota > Actinomycetes > Propionibacteriales > Nocardioidaceae > DATFRX01. The sequence goes on along the minus strand of DATFRX010000340.1, from coordinate 1,481 downwards.
GAACGGCTCGGTCAGGAACTTGAAGAGCTGGTCGTAGAAGAAGAACGAGACGATCGTCGCGATCACGATCGCGATGACGCTCTTGATGAGCCGGTTGCGGAGCTCCCGAAGATGCTCGACCAGGGTCATGGTGCCGTCGTCGGACACCGGCGGCTCCGGCTCCGGCTCGTCGGCCTTGCGGCCGCGTTTCAGCGAGAAGGCCACGGCTGCGCCTTCCGCGGATCAGGACTGCTGCTGGTCGCGCGAGGTGCGAGTGGGGTCACTCGACTCCGTGCCGTTGGCGGTCTGGTTCGGAGTCGGCGGCAACGGCTGCGGCGGTTGCGGTGGCGGCGGCTGCTGGCTCTGCTGCTGCGACCTGGCGTCGTCGGCGGCCTGGTCCTTCTCGTCGTCGTCGACGAGTCCCTTGGTCTCGGCCTTGAAGATGCGCAGTGCACGACCGGACCCACGGGCCAAGTCGGGCAGCTTCCTGGCCCCGAATAGCAACACCAGCACCACGATGATCAAGATGATCTCGGGTGCGCCCAGACTTGGCATCTCGTTCACTCCTGACGGTGGACGTTCGGCGGCATCCTACGGCTGCCTCGAGTACAGCTGGCGAACCCGCGCTCTCTATCCACCGTACGCGGTCAGCGCCAGCCGTGCGCACTCGCGCACCTCGTCGGCCAGCTCCACCGGCTCCACGACCTTGGCCCCACCGCCCTGGCGCAGCACGAGCCGGCGCAGCCAGCCGGTGTCGCCGACCCGGAGCCGCACTCGCAGTCCGCCGTCCGGCAGGTCTTCGACGGTGTCGACTGCGTAGTACTCCGCCACCCAGCGGGCCGGCGGAGCGAGGTCCACGACCGCCTCCACGTTGCCGTCGACCGCCCGGAACAGGCCCTCGGACAGGTCGCGTCGCGGCACGTGCGGATGCGGATCGGCCGGGATGTCGAGCACGGTCGCCTCGACGACCCGGTCCAAACGGAACAACCGGACATCCTCCGCGAGATGACACCACGCCTCGAGGTACGGCCTGCCCTCGGCCGTGAGCAGCCGCAACGGGTCGACATCGCGCTCGGTACGTTCGTCGCGCGAGGGCACCAGGTAGGACAGGTGCATCCGGTGGCCGGTCGCCAGTGCCTTCTGGGTCGCCTCGTGTACGGCCGGATCGGCCTTCTCGATGTGTACCTCGATCGGCAGCGCCGCCCCCTCGCCGGTGGCCGACTCCAGCTTGGCCAGGGCGGACTCGATCGTCGGCAGCTCGGCCGCGCCCGCGATGTCGCGCAGCATCCGGAGCGCCACGATCAGCGACAGCGCCTCGGATGTCGTCAGCCGCAGCGGTCGTGACAGGAACTCGGCGTTGTCGAGGTAGACGACGCCCTCGGAGTCCAGCGCCTCCATGTCGACGTCGATCATCTCGCCGGTCACCGCGCCCGGCAGGCCGCAGAACCACAAGACGTTGAGGTCCTTGACGATCTGCTGCGGTGTGACGCCGAAGTCCTTGG
>DATFRX010000339.1:0-8958 GCA_035262905.1 Nocardioidaceae bacterium | reverse complement strand
CGTCGTTACCCCTGCCGCCAAACGCTTCGTCTGCGCCCGGGCCAGGTGACACCTCGTCAGCCTGGTCGTTGCCTCGGACTGTGTCGGCGGAGTTGCCGCCCCGCACGTCGTCATTGCCGTCCGCGCCGATAACCCGGTCAGGGCCTGCCTGGCCGAGAACAAGGTCGGAGCCGACGTTGCCGGTCATGGCGTCGCCGCCGTTGCCCCCGTACATCGAGTCGTTGTGGCGGCCACCGAGCATCTCATCGGCGCCGTTACCGCCATACATGCTGTCGCTGCCGTTCTGGCCAGCCTCGAAGTCACCGGCCGCGAAGCCCCGAATGGTGTCGTTGTTCGGTGTTCCGATCAGGACGTCGGGTCCGTTGGTGCCTTCGATGAGTTGTGCCTGCGCCGGGCCGGCGAAGCCCAACACGCCCGCGGCCGTGGCCGCGACTACGATCCCAAGCTTGCGGATCATGAAAATTCCTCCCGTTTTGGATGAATAAAATCAGGACCGCCCGTGGCTGACGGTGCCACGAGTTGCCCGAGATGAAATGAGGCTTCTTCCCCTTTCCGGGTGCCAACCGGCCTATATTTCGGTCGCCAATCGACCTAGGTGACCCGGGACCCCGCCCGGAGCGGCGCACTGCAGGTCCAGGCGTTCGGCGCCACACTCACCGCATTCCAGGATTGGACGACCTGCTGGCATCTGGCGCTGCCGATCCCGAACAGGTCCCGAGCCGCCCGGATCGTCGCATCCCGGGCATCGCTGTATTGAGAGGTAGATGTCAGGTAAATGTCGACCGCGCGATACCAAATCCGGGCCGCCGGCGTTCGGCCGATTCCGTTGACCGTTGAACCATCGCAGGTCGGGCTGTTGTGCCGAATTCCGTTGATCGTCTTCGGCCCGGAACCTTCGGCCAACAGATAGAACCAATGGTTCGCCGGACCCGACGAGAAGTGCACATCATCGGTGCCGATGACCGGGGTCCAGCAGTTGTAGCTGTGGAAAGCGCCGTTGTACAACGGAGCGTCCAGTCGCGGATTGTCCATCCGACGGAGGAAATGCGGCGCGACCTTCACGATCTTTTCGCCGATCCGATAGTCGCCCTTGTCGCTGCTGTTGTTGGCGAAGAACTCGACCATCGTGCCTTGGATATCGCTGTTGGCCTCGTTGAGTCCGCCGGATTCGCCTTCGTAGATCAGCCCGGCGGTCTGCGACATCACACCGTGGCTCATCTCGTGGGCCGCGACGTCCAGCGCGACAAGAGGCCGGAACGACGGGCCGCCGTCGCCGTACGCCATGCAGAAGCAATCGTCACTCCAGAAGGCGTTCTCGTAGTTGGTTCCGTAGTGCACGTAGCTCGGAGCACCGACTCCGTCGTCGGCGATGCCGTCGCGGTTGAACCGGGTCAGGTAGTAGTCCCAGGTCTCGGCGGCGCCGTAGTGGGCATCGACCGCGGCCGACTGGGCATTGCCCGGCAGGCCGTTGCCCCAGACGTTGTTCGCGTCGGTGAAGACCGGACCGCCGGGCGGATCCAGGAACTCGTCGGTGCCGGTCGCGTTGTGGGTGTCGTTGTTGCCACGGGTGGCGTCCCGCAGCCGGAAGGTCGCGCCCGACTGGACCGTCTGGATCGGGACCGTGCCGGAGTAGAGCGAGTTGCCGGTGCCGTCGGCGTGGTGGACCAGGCTCCAGCCGCCCAGCTCGGCGCCGGTCGTCGCGTTGACATAGACAACCTCACTGCGAGCCAACCCACGCGAGGCCTTGGACTCCCACGCCAGTCGAGCCCGGCCGCCGATTGCGTAGACGACGAGCCGAGCGTCGTCCGCCGTGCTGCGAAGGCCGGTGGAGCGCCGGGCCACCGTCGCTGCCGATGCCCTCGAGACCTCCGGCGCCGGGTCACCGACGACTGTCAGGTCGGCCTTGCTGGCCCAGTCGACCTGGCGAATCGTGCCCTTGGGCGAGCGGTGGACGACCAGATCGCCGCCGATCACCGGCAGTCCCTGGTACGTCCGGTCGTACCGCGTGTGGACGGTGCCGTCGCGGTCGCGTACGACGTACTTCGGAATCAGCTGTTCGTCGGCGGGCAAGCCCAGCTGCGATCGCGTCGAGTTCGCGGCCCGGTCGGCTCGGTCGGCGGGGTCGTCGCCGGCTGCCGATCCGCTCGGCGCTGCCTGGCTCCCCCCAGGAGTCAGGACAGCCAGCGCGGCCGCCAGGGTCAGGGCTGAAAGCAACGGAATCGATCTGGAGCGCCGCATGCCGGCTCGCATTCTCCCCGAATGGGTTGGTCCCGATTCAGAGGAGAGAGTCACCGCGCGGGTGATACGACCGACTACGCCCAGTGTCGATCAGGGCGAACAGTGATGATCAGGCGAACAGCGCCTGGCCCCAGTACTCGTCTCGGCCGAGGCCCGGTGGACAGGCGAACAGTCCCGAGCTCACGTGCACGATGTACTCGTTGAGCACGTCGGCCGACAGCGCCTGCTGGATCGGCACGAACTGTCGATGCGGATCGCGCTGGTAGGCGATGAAGAACAGTCCGGCGGCGAGCTGGCCGAGCTCGGTCGTGCCGTCGACGAAGTTGTAGCCGCGACGCAGCAGCCGGGCACCACCGTGCTGGTCGGGGTTGGCCAGCCGGACGTGCGCGATTTTCGGGATCGCCAGGGCGCCGTTGGGCTTGTGCGCCGCGAAGTCGGGCTCGGTGAACTCGTCGCCGCCGGACAGCGGTGCGCCGGTGCCCTTGACCCGGCCGATGATCTCCTCCTGGCCCAGCAGCGGCTCGCGGTCCCAGGTCTCGATCCGCATCATGATCTTGCGCGTGACGAGGTACGAGCCGCCGGCCATCCACTCCGGGCCGTCGCCGGACCGTACCCACACCCAGTCGCGCAGGGCGTCCTCGTCCTCGGCCTTGATGTTGCGGGTGCCGTCCTTGAAGCCCATCAGGTTGCGCGGCGTCACCTGGGCCGTGGAGGTCGACGAGGTCCGGCCGAACCCGAGCTGGGAGTAACGGACCGACGCGCGGCCGAAGCCGATCCGGGCCAGGTTGCGGATGGCATGGACCGCGACCTGCGGGTCGTCCGAGCAGGCCTGGATCGCGATGTCGCCGTCACTGATCTCGGGCCGCAGCTCGTCGAATGCGAAGTGCGGCAGCGGCTCGAGACCGGCCGGCATCTGGTCGGCCAGACCGAATCGATCGTGGCCCTGGTCGTCGACGAACATGCTGCGACCGAATCCGACTGTCAGGGTCAGCTTCGACGCCGGCAGCCCGAGTGCCTCACCGGTGTCCTCCGGCGGGGCCTGCGGCGGGCCGGCCACGGCGCCATAGGTGCCCACCTCGCGACCGGCGGTCATCGCCGCGGCCGCGGCCGTCCAGTCGCGCAGCAGCGACACGACGTCGTCGCGGTCGTCGGTGGTGATGTCGAACACCGCGAAATGCAGCCGATCCTGCGCAGCCGTGACGATCCCGGCCTGGTGCTCGCCGTGGAACGGTACGACGTCGTCGACGTACGCAGCGGCCGGCTCGGTGTCCGTACTCGCTCGGGCGAAGTAGCCGGCGCCACCCGCCGTGACCAGGGCTCCCGCCCCGGCCGCGCCGAGCAGACTCCGCCGGCTGAGGATCGGCCGTCGCCGCTTCTGGTCGTCGTCGCTCATCGGCATCTGTCCCGGTCGCGTCCTGCTACTGCCCGGCCACCACGGCCGCGACCTGGCTGACCGGCTCGGCGAGCGCCGAGATCGCGTCCGCCATCGCCTGGATCTCGGCGTCGGTGAGGTCGTCGTAGTAGGTGTAGCCGGTCGCGGTCTGCTGCGCCGCGAGCAGGTCCTCGACGTCGGCGAAGCGGTCGTCGATGGTCCTGAGCAACTCCGGATCGCGGTCCTGCAGCACCGGTCGGAGCGCGGCGATCGCGGCCTGCGAGCCCTCCACGTTGGCGGCGAAGTCCCACAGGTCGGTGTGCGAGTAGCGGTCCTCCTCGCCGGTGATCTTGCCGGTGGCGACCTCGTCCAGCAGCGCCTTCGAACCCTGGGCGAGCTGCAACGCCGTCAGCGGCTGCTGCTCGGCCAGCCGGACGACCTGGTTGATGTCGGCCATCAGCTTGTCGGCGTACGGCGCCATGCCCTCGGTCGTGTTGCGTACCCACAGGGCCTGCTCGATGCGGTGGAACCCGGTCCACTCGTCACCCTGCGCCACGTCGTTGACCCGCGCGTCGACCGCCGGGTCCAGGTCGCCGAAGATCTCGGCCACCGGCTCGATCCGCTCCCACGGCGTACGCGCGATCGCGAACATCCGCTTGGCTTCATCGACGTCGCCGGCCTTGACCGCGTCGACGAACTGCTGCGACAGGTTCACCAGCGACCGCGACTGGGTCTGGACATAGCTCTGGTAGCTCTTCTCGGCCGCCTTCAGCTCCTCCTGGTCCGACAGCGTCGCTGCGGCCTCGCCGGTGACCGAGATCGAGGTCCGGATGCCGTCGCCGATCATGCCCGGCTTGCAGGCGCCCTCGTAGTCGCCGGCCGGCAGCTCGACCCGCAGCTCCCGGGTCAGGCCGGGACCGATGTTCTCGACCTCCTGCATGATCCGGTCGCCCTCGGCGTACACGTAGAACTCGGTCACCTGCGAGCCGTCGTTGGTCACCTCGAAGGTGTGCAGGCCGGCGTCGAGATCGGTGTCGGAGACGTCGCAGCTGTCGTCGCTCGCAGCGACCTCGATCGATCCGCCGCCACTGCCGCCGGTGTCCTCGGTCGAGGTACAGGCCGATGCGGTGGCGACCGCCGCGAGCGCGACGAGCCCGGTGAGCGGGCGGCGCAGGGACGTGGGCATGACGGTCCTTCTCTACGTACGGGGATGGTCCGAGTTAAGTAAGGCTAACCTAATGGACTACCGCAGTAGAGGGCCAGTCGGGCGGTCGTGGCCGCCGTCACAGCGGGTCCGGGCCCGCGTACCGACGGGTCAGACCGCCAGCCGCCGCACCGGACCGAGCGACTCGCGATGGTCCGCGCCCATGCCGTGATCGCGGCGGATCTGCCCGAGCCGATCGGCGTCGAGGGTGGCGGTCACGACCTCGCGGCCGACTCCGGCGCGGACCAGCGGCTGGCCCTCCGGGTCGTAGATCGCACTGCCACCGCTGAACGCGCCGGCTCCACACGGCCCCATGAGATCGGCGAACACGACGTAGCAGCCGTTGTCGAGGGCGCGAGCCGCGTAGTAGACGTCGCGCCGGTGCTCACTGCCGACTACATAGGCCGCCGGTGCCACGTAGATCAGCGCATCGTCGTCGGCCAGCGACCGGGCGTGCTCCGGGAAGCAGCCGTCGTAGCAGACCGCGAGACCGAGCGGCCAACCGTCGACGGTCAGGATGGCCCGATCTCTACCCGGCTCGAAGATCTCGGCCTCGGTCGACAGCAGGTGCTGCTTGTCGTACGCATGGCGCACCCCGCCGTCGCCATCGATTACGAGGACGCCGATCGTACGTCGCGGGCCGGACCGTACGCTGGCGCCGACGATGCCGACCGTCCCGGCCGCAGCACACGCCGATCGGATCGGCTCCAGCCGCGGATCGTCCATGGGGTCGACGACGTCGCACCCATCCGGATCGGCCGCCAGCGTTGCCATGTCGTAGCCCGGCAGGAACAACTCCGGAAGCACCACGACGCGAGCTCCCGCCGCCGCGCCCTCTCGCACCAGCTCCGACGCGGTCTCGGCATTGCGCGCCACGTCGCCCGCCACCGAGTCGGCCTGCGCGGCCGCGATGGTCAGCGGCGCCAGCCCGAATCCACTCACTGAACGACGACCTCGACCCGCTGGAACTCTTTGATGTCGGTGTAGCCGGTCGTCGCCATCGCCCGCCGCAACGCGCCGATCAGGTTCATCGTGCCGTCGGCGACCCGCGACGGGCCGAACAGCACCTGCTCCAGCGTCCCGACCGTGCCGATCTCGACCCGCTCGCCCCGCGGCAGCTCCGGATGCCAGGCCTCGGCGCCCCAGTGGAAGCCGCGCCCCGGCGCCTCCTCAGCCCGGGCGAACGGCGAGCCCACCATGAGCGCGTCCGCCCCGCAGGCGATCGCCTTGGCAACGTCGCCGCTGCGACCAACCGAACCGTCGGCGATGACGTGGACGTAGCGGCCGCCGGACTCGTCGAGGTAGTCGCGCCGGGCCGCTGCCACGTCCGCCACCGCGGTCGCCATCGGCACCGCCACACCGAGCACCGAACGGGTGGTGTGCGCGGCGCCGCCGCCGAAGCCGACGAGGACACCGGCGGCGCCGGTACGCATCAGATGCAGCGCCGCCTGGTAGGTCGCGCAACCGCCCACGATCACGGGCACGTCGAGCTCGTAGATGAAGTCCTTGAGGTTCAGCGGCTCGGCCCGGCCGGACACGTGCTCGGCCGACACGGTCGTCCCTCGGATGACGAACAGATCGACGCCGGCGTCCACGACGGTCTGCGCGAACTGCTTGGTCCGCTGCGGCGACAGTGCGCCCGCGACCGTGACACCGGCATCGCGCATCTCGTGCAGCCGAGCGGTGATCAGCTCGGCCCGGATGGGCTCGGAGTAGATCTGCTGCAGCCGCCGGGTCGCCTCGCGCCCACGCAGGGCGGCCACCTCCTCCAGCAGCGGCTCGGGGTCGTCGTAGCGCGTCCACAGCCCCTCGAGGTCCACGACGCCGAGGCCGCCGTGCTTGCCGAGCGCGATGGCGGTCGCTGGCGACATCACCGAGTCCATCGGCGCCGCCACCACCGGGATCTCGAACCGATAGGCGTCGATCTGCCACGCGACCGACACTTCCTCGGGATCGCGAGTACGGCGGCTCGGCACGATCGCGATGTCGTCGAAGGAGTACGCGCGACGGCCGTGCTTGGCCCGTCCGATGTCGATGTCGGTCACCCGGACAGGTTAGCCGTCCCGATGGTCTCGATCGTCCGAGGCTGGCGCGCGTCGAGCGGGTCAGGAACGCGCGGTGTAATTCGGCGCCTCGACCGTCATCTGGATGTCGTGCGGATGGTTCTCGCGCAGCCCGGCGCCGGTGATCCGGGTGAACCGGCCCTTCTCCTTGAGCTCGGCGATCGTCCGAGCTCCGACGTAGAACATCGACTGCTGCAGCCCACCGGTCAACTGGTGCACGACGGCCGCCAGCGGACCGCGATAGGGCACCCGGCCCTCCACGCCCTCCGGGACCAGCTCGTCGTCGCCGGTCACCTCGGCCTGGAAGTAGCGATCCTTGGAGTAGGACTGCTTGCCTCGCGACGACATCGCGCCGAGCGACCCCATGCCGCGGTAGTTCTTGTACTGCTTGCCGTTGATGAAGATCAGCTCGCCCGGGCTCTCCTCGCAGCCGGCCAGCAGCGAGCCGAGCATCACCGTGTCGGCGCCGGCCACCAGGGCCTTGGCGATGTCCCCGGAGTACTGCAGGCCGCCGTCGCCGATGACCGGGACACCGGCGGGCTTGCAGGCCTGAGCCGCCTGATGGATGGCCGTCACCTGCGGAGCGCCCACGCCCGTGACGATCCGGGTGGTGCAGATCGAGGCCGGACCAACCCCGACCTTGACCGCGTCGGCGCCGGCGTCCACGAACGCCTGGGCACCCTCCCGGGTCGCCACGTTGCCGCCGATGATCTGGACGTGCTTGCTAGCTGGGTCGGTCTTGAGCCGCTTGACCATGTCGAGCATGACCCGGACGTGACCGTGCGCGGTGTCGGGCACCAGGACGTCGACGCCGGCGTCGATCAGCGTCATCGCGCGCTCCCAGGCGTCGCCGAAGTAGCCGATCGCGGCCCCGACGAGCAGCCGGCCCTCGGCGTCCTTGCTTGAGAGTGGGTACTGCTCCGACTTGACGAAGTCCTTGACCGTGATGAGTCCGCTCAGCCGGCCGGCATCGTCGACCAGCGGCAGCTTCTCGATCTTGTGCTTGGCGAGCAGCGCTGCGGCGTCGTCCGAGGCGATCCCGGTCGGTGCGGTGACCAGCGGCATCGACGTCATGACCTCGCGGACCGTACGGCTCGTCCAGTCCGCGGTGGACACGAACCGCAGATCGCGATTGGTGATGATGCCGAGCAGCACCTTCTCGTCGTCGACCACCGGCAGTCCGGAGACGCGGTACTTGCCGCAGAGCTGGTCGAGCTCCTCGAGCGTGGCATCGGGACCGATCGTGACCGGGTTGGTGATCATGCCCGACTCGGAGCGCTTCACCATGTCGACCTGGCTGGCCTGATCGTCGACCGAGAGGTTGCGGTGCAGGACGCCGATTCCGCCCTGGCGGGCCATCGCGATCGCCATCCGGGCCTCGGTGACGGTGTCCATCGCACTCGACAGCAACGGCACGTTGACGCTGATCTCACGCGTCAGCCGCGACGTGGTGACGATGTCGCCGGGGACGAGATCGGTCTCTCCGGGCAGGAGCAGGACGTCGTCAAAGGTAAGGCCGAGAGGTGCGAACTGTTCGGGTGAGTCCAGGCTACGGGGTTCCATTCCGCCTTCCTGGGGTGGCTGGATCAGCTACCTCTCCATATTAACGGGCTCGTGCGCCAGTGATCCGAGGAGGCGCTCGAGTGCCGCAGGTGTCGCAAGTACTGCTTGAGCGCGACACGTTCCTGCTTGCTGAGGTCCTTCTTGAGCGCAGCAAGCTGGTGCTTGTTGAGGTGCATGTAGTGACCCCAGGCCCAGCCGTTGCCGTGCGCCCGGTCGGAGTGGCCCGGGTCGAAGGACCGGAAGAACATGCCGAGCCCGGTGAACGGCAGATCGGCGTCGAAGTCGAACGAGTCCTGGGCGGTCTGGCCCTCGCCTGCACCCTGGCCGTTGTCGCCGCCCTGGTTGCCGTCGCCGCCACCGTTGTCGCCACCCTGGCCGTTGTCGCCGTTGTCACCGTTGCCGCCACCCTGGCCGTCGCCCTGGTTCTCCGGGTTGCCGGGCGGGTTCTGCGGCGGGTCGGCGGACGGCGGGTCGGTGTTGGGCGGGTTCGTGTCGGGGCCGGTGCTCGGGTCCGGGTC
>DATFRX010000338.1:0-25754 GCA_035262905.1 Nocardioidaceae bacterium | reverse complement strand
GCCCAGGTCGGGTGACTGAACTCGCAGACCACGAGCCGCCCACCCGGCTCGGTGACCCGGGCGATCTCGCGCAGCGCGGCGTCCGGATCGACGACGTTGCGCAGCCCGAACGAGATCGTAACCGCCGAGAAGGAACTGTCGGCGAACGGCAGCCGGGTCGCGTCGCCGGCCGTGAACGGCATCGTGGGCCGGGCCCGCTTGCCCTCCCGCAGCATGCCGAGCGAGAAGTCGCACGGCACGACCAGCGCACCCGCGGCCTGGAACGGCTCGCTGGAGGTGCCCGTACCGGCCGCCAGATCGAGGACCCGGTCGCCGGGCCGCGGTGCCACCATGCGCAGCACCTCGCGTCGCCAGCGGCGCACCTGACCGAGCGACAGCACGTCGTTGGTGAGGTCGTAGCGACGGGCGACCGCGTCGAACATCGCCGCCACCTCGCGCGGCTGCTTGTCCAACGTGGCTCGGGTCACGCCTCATACCCTCGCACGCTGCTGACGAGAGCGGCGCGTCTAGGGTGGTCGACGGTAAAGGTGCGGATTGGCAGGGGAGCGCATACGTGAGCGAGCTCGCGAGCGAACAATCGAACACAGCACACGTTTCTTGTCACGGAGCTGCCGAGCGCAGCGAGGCGGCGACGTGACTGAGCTGGCACCGGGTCCGTCGGATGCACCGACGGTCGTCGTACGGACGATTCGGATTCCCGACCCGGGCGGTCTGCTCGCCGTACTCCCCCAGTCCGACCCGATGGCGTGGGTGCGCCGATCCGAAGGCATCGTCGGCTGGGGCATCGCGACCCGGATCGACACGTCCGGGCCGACCCGGTTCGCCGACGCCGACGCCTGGTGGCGCGAGCTGACCGGCCGGACCGTCGTACGCGACGAGGTCGGGCTGCCGGGCAGCGGGCTGGTCGCCTTCGGCTCGTTCGGCTTCGCAGACGATCCCGGCGACTCCAGCCTGATCGTGCCGGAGGTCGTGGTCGGCCACCGGATCGTCGACGACGAGCCGATCTGGTGGGTCACGACGGTCGGAGTGGGTGGCTTCGCGGCGACACCGAGCGTCGTCCGGTCGCCGTCGCCGCTGCCGCCGGGCGATCTGACGTACACCGACGGGGCGATGTCCGGCGTGGCCTGGGCCCACCAGGTACGCGAGGCAGTTCGCCGGATCGGCACCACCGAGCTCGAGAAGGTCGTGCTCGCCCGAGACCTGGTCGCGACCGCGGGCGAGCCGATCGACGTGCGCTGGCCGCTGCATCGGCTGGCGATCGCGTACCGCTCGTGCTGGACCTATCACGTCGACGGGCTGCTCGGCGCGACGCCGGAGATGCTGGTGCGACGCGAGCGCGGCCTCGTCACGTCACGGGTACTCGCCGGCACCATCCAGATCACCGGCGACGACACCCACGACCTCGCGCAGGCCGGCGCCCTCGCCAAGAGCAGCAAGGACCTGGAGGAGCACGAGTACGCCGTCCGTTCGGTCGCCCACGCGCTCACGCCGCACTGCCGGAGCATGAACGTGCCGGAGACGCCGTTCGTCCTCCATCTGCCCAACGTCATGCACCTGGCGACCGACGTCACCGGGGTGATCAACGCCGGGGACTCCGCCTCGTCACTGGCACTGGCGGCTGCCCTGCATCCGTCGGCCGCCGTCGGGGGCACGCCGACCGGCCTCGCGGTCCAGGCCATCGCCGAGCTCGAGGGCATGCCTCGGGGCCGCTATGCCGGTCCGGTCGGCTGGATGGATGCGTCGGGCGACGGGGAGTGGGGCATCGCGCTGCGGTGCGGTGAGGTGTCCGGCTCGCGAGTACGGCTGTTCGCCGGCTGCGGCATCGTCGCCGGGTCCGACTCGGAGGCCGAGCTCGCCGAGGCTCAGGCGAAGCTGGTGCCGATGCGGGACGCGCTCGGCCGCTGACGGAAAACCGCTACCGCCAGTGCTGACGGACTCGGCACGATGAGCCGATGGACCGACCCGACCGGACCGAGGCGGAGCGCCGGCTCGATCGCGTACTCCGGGCCGCCGACGCACCCGGCCTGCTCGAGGCGCTGACCGAGCGCCTGGCGCCGACGGACCTGCAGACCCTGCTGCTCGAGGTCTACCGCCGACGCGCCGCCGATGTCACGCCCAGCCGGCTGCTCGCGCAGTACGAGACCAATCGCTTCGTGTCGCTGTCGCCGGTCGACCCGCTCGCCCAGGCCCGTTTGGACGCGGTGATCCACGAGCGACTGGCCGCCCACGGCTTCGTCGGCGTCACGCTGTCACCGGTCAGTCCGCTCGGGACCAACTCCGCGGTCGCGACCGTGGACCAGAACAACGTGCTCACGACGATCCGCAACACCGAGGTGGTCGCCGACCCGACCAATGTCCTCGCCCTCGAGTGCGCGCTGCGACGTCGCGAGCTGCTGCGATCCGACCCGCGGGCTCACGATCGGGTACGGATGGGCGCGACGCATCGGGTGACTCGGGCCCAGCAGTTCGAGGGCCGCGGCACGATGGCGCACTTCGCCCTGCTCGCCCTGTGCACCGCCGGTCGCGACGAGGGATCGTTGCGGTTCGAGACCTCGGCCCTGGTCGAGCAGATCGAAGTGCAGCTGGACGTGATCGGGCGATCTCACGTGGCCGGTGCCCAGGTCTCCGACGTACGGGTCTCGGTCACCGACCTGACCGGCGGACGGCATCGCGATGCTCTGCGGGAACGGGTCGTCGATCGCCTGGCGGCCAGCCATCCCGACGTCTCGGTCGGTTTCGACGACGACCGGCGGCACGGCGTCGGCTACTACGTCGACGCCTGCTTCGAGGTCCACGCCCGTACGCCGGACGGTGCCGAGCTCAGCATCGGCGACGGCGGACTGACCCGATGGACCGCAGCCCTGCTCGCCAACGCCAAGGAACGCCTCGCGATCAGCGGCCTCGGCACCGAGCGACTGCTGGCCGAGTATCGAGCGGACGGTTAGGCCGTCTCGGCGACCCAGTGCATCGGGTCGCCGGCACCGAGGTCGGTGATGCCGGCCGAGTGCAGGGCGCCGATCACGACCGTGCGCCGGGTGGTGCCGAATGCGAGCACATGCGCCAGCATGCCGCCGTACGTGAACACCTCTGGCGGATCGCAGAGCGCGTCGACGAATGACTCGTCGAGCCGGCCCTCCCGTACGAGGTCGTCGACCAGGGTTGTGAACTCGGAGCCGGCCCGCTCGATCCGGGTCCGCATGCTCGAGACCGACTCGTGCTCCTCGACGCTCCAGTCGTAGTCGCGACCGGCGACGGCGCAGTCCCACATGTCGAGCTGTCCGATCAGACGCGACAGCGCCGACCGGATCGAGACGCCGTCGTCGAGGTACTCCACGGAGATCTCGATCGGCCGATCCAGGGTCTCGTCGTCGAGTCGCGCGGCCCGATCGACGATCTCGCCGATCAGCCAGACGTGATGTTGCACGATGCGCTGGAGGAGGTCCATGCCCGTGACCTTTCTGCGAGCGGGGACGCGTAGGCCCCCAAGCGGGTGGTAGTGGACGCCGCTCGGCGCCTCGATCTGCAGTCGCGGCCCGGGGGTACGCCGCCACTGCGACGGCGGCATCCCGTAGGCGCGTACGAAGGCGCGGGTGAACGCCTCGTGCGAGCCGTAGCCGGCGGCGACCGCGATGTCGAGCACGCTGTCGTCGCGGGCGACCAGCTGATAGGCGGCCCGTTCGAGCCGGATCCGGCGGCGGAACCGAGCGGGAGTCTCACCCGCCGCGGCCGTCACGACGCGGTCGAAGTGGAACCGCGACATGTGAGCCCGGCTCGCGACGTCCTGGCCGTTGAGGCCGGGATCGTCGAGGCCGTCGGCGATGACGTCGACGAAGCGGCCGAAGGTGTCGACAGTCGTACTCACACGACAATGCTCCCGCGCAGGTCAGCCACCGGCTTGATCAGTTTTGCCGTTCAGATCCGTGGCTCGGACGGCTTCCTTGGTGAGGGGTACAGCAGGTGCCGCCACACTCAGCTCGCGGACGCCGAGCCGCAGCAGGGTCGGCACCGCCTGCGGATCCGCCGCGAGCTCGCCGCAGACCGCCACGAGGACCCGCTCGCCGGCGCCCTCGCAGGTGGCCTGGATGAGTCGCAGGATCGCCGGATGCATCGGATCCACGATGCTCGCGACCGCCTCGTTGCCGCGCTCGGCGGCCAGCGTGTACTGGGTGAGGTCGTTGGTGCCGATGCTGAAGAAGTCGACGTCCTCCGCGAGCGTCGCTGCCGTGAGCGCGGCCGCCGGGACCTCGACCATGATGCCGACCTGCAACTCCGGCGGCTGGCCCTTGCCGACCCGGTCGATCGCGTCGGCGAGCAGTCCACGCGCGGCGGCCACCTCGTCGGGCGTGGTCACCATCGGGAACATCACGCTGACCGGCGTCTGATGCGCCGTTCGCACGATCGCCGTGAGCTGATCGCTGAGCAACTCCGGCCGGGCCAGTGCGAGCCGGATGCCACGCAGCCCGAGGAACGGGTTCGCCTCGGGAGGCATCGGCAGGTACGACAGAGGCTTGTCGCCGCCGACGTCCAGGGTCCGGATCGTCAGGCGACGGCCGCCCATCGCCTCGGCCAGTGCCAGGTACGCCGACTCCTGCTCGTCGATGTCAGGCGCTGATGTCCGGCCGACGAACAGGAACTCCGACCGGACCAGGCCGGCCATCTCGGCGCCCGCCGCGGCGGCTGCCTCGGCCTCATCGGTCGATGCCACGTTCGCGGCGACCGTCACGGGCGTACCGTCCCGGGTCACCGCCGGCTCGTGGGCACGCGCCTGTGCCTCGCTGCGCCGGTCCTGCTCGGCCCGGGCACGGCCGGCGAACCGCTCTCGGGTCTCCGCGTCCGGATCGATCACCAACTCCCCGGCGCCACCGTCCATCGCCAGGGTCACGCCGGCCGCGACGTCGAGCACCCGCGCTCCGGCGGCGACCAGCATCGGAATGCCACGGGCCCGGGCCAGGATCGCCGCGTGGGCGGTCGGACTGCTGTGCGCCAGGACGACGCCGGTGGTCCGTTCGGCGTCGAGGGCGGCGGCCTGGGCCGGAGTCAGGTCGGCCGCGACCAGAATGCCGTCGCCCACCAGCGACTCGGTCGGCTCGCCGGCCAGCACCCGAAGCACTTGGTCGCCGACGGCCCGGATGTCGGCGGCCCGCGCCGCCATGTAGTCGTCGTCCACGGCCTCGAGGTCGCGGGCCGCGGCGGCGACCTTGTCGGGCCAGGTCGAGGGCGACTCGGCCGAGGCCGCCAGGTCGTCGAGCACGAGCAGATGGGCGTCGAAGATGGCGGCCTCGTCGGCACCGGCGGACCGGGTGGCGGCGTCGCGGGTCCGATGCAGCTCGCCGCGCACCTGATCGATCGCGGCTGCCAGCGCCGCCCGATCTGCCTCGGGGTCGCCGGTCGACTCGGGCGGCGGCGGTGGCGGCCGGTCGGCGATCCGCCAGGCCGGTCCGACGACGACACCGGGCGACGCCGCGAAGGGACCGGTGTCCGAGACCGTCGGCGGTGGCGGCGGCGCGTCCACGTCGTCGAAGTTGCGGGCCGCCAGATCACGGGCGAAGCCGACCGCCGCCTCGGCCTCGGGTCCGGTCGCCCGGATCTCGACCTGGTGCCCGCGCATCGCGCCGAGTGCGGCCACTCGGGTCAGACTGCGAGCCGGCGCCGGACCGGCGCCGGTCGTGACGTTGCGAAGGGTGATGTCGGCGTCGAACCCGGCGAGTCCGCTGACCAGGCGGGCGGCCGGCCGGGCATGCAGCCCGTGGGCCGGCGTCACCTCGAACTGCTCGACGGCCTCGGGCCCGGCCCGGGTCGGCTCGCCGGCACCCGCTGCGGCCGCCGCAGCTGCCGCCGCGCCCGCGTCCGGCTCGACATCGCCGACCTGTTGCTGCTTCGCCGCCAGGGCGCCGACCGCTTCGGCGACGACGTCGTCCCGACTCGCGCCACCGGCGGCGGACACGCTCGCCGCGAGCAGCCCCTCGACCAGCGGGCCGGAGCACAGACTCACGCGGTCGCGCTGCTCGTCGGACAACAGCTCCAAGGCGAGCTCCGCACTCAGCACGGCGCTGCCGATGTCCATCAGCACGACCGCGCCGGCGCCGGTGTCGACCTCCTGGATGGCGGCCATGATCTGCGTCGCGTCGGTGCCGAAGGTCGTCTCGTCCAGCCCGGCGGCCAATGCGACGCGGACCGGCTGGTCGGCCAGCATCTCGGCCGCGAGGTCATAGGCCGCGGAAGCGAGGGCATGGCTGTGCGAGACGACGACGATGCCGACGGTGGGTGCGGACGAATCTTGAGGGGTTTGGGCTGCCATGGCTACCCGTACCCCTCAAGTTCCGTCGGAGACCAGGGCGGCCGCGAGCGTCTCGAACAGCAGGGTCGTCGACGCGGCGCCCGGATCGAGGTGCCCGATGCTGCGCTCGCCGAGGTAGCTGGCCCGGCCCTTGGTGGCGAGCATCGGGATGGTCGCCTCGCGTCCGGTGGCAGCGGCTTCGGCAGCGGTCTTCATCGCCTCGCCCGGTGACTGACCGGCGCCGAGTGCCTCGTCCAGCGCGTCGAGCGCCGGCAGCATCGCGTCGAGCATGGTCTTCTCGCCGAGCTCGGCCTTGCCGCGCGCCTTGATGCCATCGCATCCGGCGCGAAGTGCGGCCGCCAGCCCGGGACCGTCGAGCGACGTCGTGTCGCCGGCGGCCGCACCCATGCGCAGGAAGAACGTGCCGTACAGCGGACCGCTGGCCCCGCCGACCGAGCTGACCAGCTTCATGCCAGTCCGCTTGAACAGCGCCGCGAGGTCAGCGGGTTGGTCGGGCAGCTCCGTCGCAACGGCCGTCATGCCACGCGCCATGTTGATGCCGTGGTCGGCGTCCCCGATGGCGGCGTCGAGCTCGGTCAGCCAGTCCTTCTCCTCGGCCACCCGATCGGCGAAGCCCTGGAGCCAGGCCGTCGCGACACCGACGTCGAATGCGCCTTCGGTCATACCCCCCACCGTAGTCCCGGCGTCGAGACGGGAGCGTCCCACAAGCCGAGCAGGTCGTCGTCGGCCTTGAGCAGCGTGACCGAGCAGCCGGCCATGTCGAGGCTGGTGATGTACGGGCCGACCAGCGAGCGGGCGATCGAGATGCCGGCCGCGTCGAGGAGTGCGGCGACCTCGGCGTACATCAGGTAGAGCTCGATCAGCGGCGTCGCGCCCATGCCGTTCACGAAGGCGATCACGCCGTCGCTGCCGGTGAAGTCGTAGTCCTCGAGGATCGGCTCGACGAGCATCCGTGCGACGTCTCGGGCCGGTGCCAGCGGAACCCGCTCGCGTCCGGGCTCGCCGTGGATGCCGATGCCGATCTCCATCTGGTCGTCCGGCAGGTCGAAGGTGGGCTTACCGGCCGCCGGGACGGTGCACGACGTCAGCGCCATGCCCATGCTGCGGCCCTGGCCGTTGACCTTCTTGATCACGTCGACCACGCCGGCCAGATCGCGCCGCTCCTCGGCGGCCGCACCGGCGAGCTTCTCGACGAGCACGGTCAGACCGACCCCTCGCCGTCCGGCGGTGTAGAGGCTGTCCTTGACGGCGACGTCGTCGTCGATCACGACCGCCTCGACCTGGACGCCGCTCTCGGCCGACGCCAGCTCGGCGGCCATCTCGAAGTTCATGACGTCGCCGGTGTAGTTCTTGACGATGTGGACCACGCCGGCGCCACCGTCGACAGCGGTCGTCGCCGCTTGCATCTGGTCGGGCACCGGTGAGGTGAAGACCTCGCCGGCGCAGGCCGCGTCGAGCATGCCTGGTCCGACGAAGCCGCCGTGCAGCGGCTCGTGTCCGGAGCCACCGCCCGAGACGAGTCCGACCTTGCCCTGCACCGGTGCGTCACCCCGGATGACCAGGCGATGCTCGCGGTCTACCCGCAGTTCGGGATGGGCCAGGGCGATGCCGGCCAATGCGTCTCGTACGACGGCGTCCGGGTCGTTGATCAGCTTCTTCATCTGCGGCCTCCGGGGTGGGTGCGCCTCTTACCGGTCCAGAAGGTACGCCGCGCTACCTCTCCGGCGCCAGAGCCTTCCCGACCGCTGTTCGGAGCCGTTGGTCGAGATTGCGCCGGTTCACCCGATCCAGGGTCACTTCGACGACCTCGATGCCCTTCGGAGTACGCCGCAGCGCCGCGCGCAACGCCTCGGCATCGGCGACCGGTCGCCAGGCGATCCCGTGCGCCGCGCACAGGGCCGACAGGTCGGTACCGGTCGGGGTGCCGAACAGCCGCTCGAAGTCATCGGCATGATCCGGCCCGCCGGGCTCGATCACGCTGAACATGCTGCCGCCGTCGTCGTTGGCCACCACCAGCGTCAGGTCAGGACGCGGCTCGTCCGGCCCGATCAGCAGCCCGTTCGCGTCGTGCAGGAAGGTCAGGTCGCCGAGGTACGCGATCGCCCGCGACGACCGTCGAGCGAGCGCCGCACCGATCGCGGTCGACACGGTGCCGTCGATGCCGGACAGCCCCCGGTTGGCCATCACCCGGCGCCGCTCGCCGACCGGCGGCGCCACCGCCATCAGGTCGAGGTCGCGGATCGGGTGCGATGACCCGACCAGCAACAGCCCTCGTGGCGGCACCGACTCGGACACGACGCGGGCCACCTCGTACGGCGTGAGCGCCGACTCGGTCGCCAGCTCCTTGGCGATCGCCTCGGACGCCATCGCGTCGGCCTCCCGCCAGGCGGCCAGCCAGCCGGCGGCATCCGCATCCGCGTCGTCCGCCTCGACGGTCGCGGCCGGCACCACGCCGGCGGCCCTCTGCCCGGGATCGTTCCACCGGCCGCTCCGGTCAACAACGATCAGATCCACGTCGTCGCGCGACAGCAGACTCGTGACCGGACGCGACAGGGTCGGATGCCCGAAGCAGACCACCCGCTCGATCCGGCCGCCCAGGTCAGGATGGTCCAGCAGCAGCCGGTAGGTCCCGATCGGATGCGTCCCCGTGCGCGATCCCGACGACGGCTCGGCGAGCAGCGGCCAGTCGGCCCGCTCCGCGAGCATCCGGGCCGGCGGTCCGGCGGAGTCGCCCGCCACGACGACCGTGCGCTGGCCGCGGGGCAGCGTGACCGGCGCCGGCGCCGGCATCGGCTCGACCTCGTTCCAGGGCCCGCCCCCGGTCCGGCCCTCCGGCCAGTCGGCGTCGTCCGGATCGGGCAGCAGCGGCTCGGCGAACTGACAGTTCAGCTGGACCGGTCCCGGCGCCCTGGTTCGTGTCCCGGTAGCGGCCGCGACAGCCCGGGCCACCAGCGCGCGTACGCCCGGGACCTCGGCGGCCGGAAGATCGGCGAACAGCCGTACCGCCGGGCCGAACAGGTGCACCTGGTCGGTGGTCTGGTTGGCGCCGGTCCCACGCAGCCAGCCGGGCCGGTCCGCCGAGAGCACGACCAGCGGGACACCGGCGTGATCGGCCTCGAGCACGGCAGGGTGCAGGTTCGCGACCGCCGTGCCCGACGTGGTCACCACCGGTACCGGCCGGCGCGACGCCGCCGCCAGACCCAACGCGAGGAACCCGGCGCTGCGCTCGTCGACCCGGACATGCAGCCGCAGCCGTTCGGACCGCTCGGCCGTCCGCAGCGCCATCGCCAGGGGCGCCGACCGCGATCCCGGCGCGACCACCGCCTCGCGTACGCCGTGCCGCACCAGCTCGTCGACGAGCGTTCGGGCGACCAGGGTCGAGGGGTTCACGTCGATCGATCCTGCCCTATCGGCCCGCCTGACCCCACTCAGGTGCATCCGCACCGGATCAGGCTCGCGACTCCGTGTCTCCGGCATCGACCAGCCGCACGACGCGATCGAGTCGCTCCTGCCAGCGGGTCGCGGCATCCGGCGAGGCCGTGACGGCGGCCAGCGCGGCCGGGTCGACCTCGGGACGCGCCACCGGCAGCTCACCGTCGACCGGTCGCAGCGCTTCGGCGACGACGTCGGACTCGAGCAGGGCGCCGGTGCCGAGTCCGCAGGCGTACGGCAGCGTCGGCAACGCCGCCGCCAGCGCCACGCCGGCGGCCAGTCCCACCGACGTCTCCACCGCACTCGACACGACGACCGGGAGCTCGATCTGCTTGGCGATCCGGAGACAGGCGGCGACGCCACCGAGCGGCTGCACCTTGAGCACGACGACGTCGGCGGCGTCGAGATCGCGTACCCGCAACGGATCCGATGCCCGCCGGATCGACTCGTCGGCGGCGATCGGCACCCTCACGTGTCGGCGTACGGTCGCCAGATCCTCGACCGCGGCGCACGGCTGCTCGACGTACTCCAGTCCGCCGGCCGTCCGGTCCAGCGCCTCGATGGCGCGGATCGCCTCGTTGACGGTCCAGGCGCCGTTGGCGTCGACGCGGATCCGGCCGTGCGGGCCGATCGCCTCGCGGGCCGCCTCGACGCGGGCCAGGTCGTCGGCGAGCGACTGGCCGGGCTCGGCGACCTTGACCTTCGCGGTCCGGCAGCCGGCACTGCGGCGGACGAGCGGCGCGACCTGCTCCGGTGCGACCGCGGGAATGATGCAGTTGACCGGTACCCGGTCGCGCACCGCCGCAGGCCACGGCTCGTACGCGGCCTCCCGCGCGGCTGCCAGCCACGGCACGCAGGCGGGATCGTCGTAGTCCCAGAACGGGCTCCACTCGGTCCAGCCGACGGATCCGCGCGCGAGCATGCCCTCGCGCACGGTGATCCCGCGAAACCGCGTGCGCATTCGAATCGAATACGCCGTCCACTCCACCCAAGAACCCTACGGCCGACTTGTCAGACATATGTCGCCGTGGGACGGAAATCTCACGGACGACTCAACTCGGGAGCTCCGGGAAGCTGTCACTGAGTGCCCGGACCCGGTCCGCCTCGGCCGCCGAGACGCTCGGATCCTCGAGCCGCCAGGTGACCACGTCGGGCAGCACCGCCACGATCGGCGCCGGGTCGACGAGCGCCAGCAGCGACTCCGACATCGCTTGCTGCAACCGCCGGAACAGCTGCTCGTCGTCCAGACCGACGTCGGCCGCAGCCACGCTCGAGTGGGCGATCCAGGTCATCGCCAGATCGGCCTCCGGAGGACCGGCGACCGCGTTGGTCCAGTCGATCAGCACCGGCCCGTCGGCGGTCCGGATCACGTTGAGCACGTGCAGATCGAGGTGCAGCAGCCGATCGCCGGGCAGCGACCGGCGTCTGAGGTCGTCGGGCGCCGTGACGGCGTGTACGCGGTCATGCAGCTCCACGAGGATCCGCATGGCCTCGTCCACACCTTCCGGCGCGACGAGCAGCTCCGCCAGCAGCGTCGGACCGTCGACGCGATCCATCACGATCGCGCCGTCGGCCGTGACGTCGTGGACGAACGGCACCGGGACTCCGGCGGCATGGGCGTGCGCCATCACGGCTGCTTCGGCGGCGAGGCTCCGCCCGTCCTTGGCCTTGCGGAGCACCCGGCCGTCGCCGAGGTCATAGATCTCGGCGTCCCGGCCCTGTGCGAGCAGCTGCATCAGGTGCTCCACTCGGCCTCGGCCAGCCGCTGCACAGCCTGCCGGTCGACCTTGCCGCCGGCCAGCAGCGGCATCGTGTCCAGCCGTACGACTGCTCTCGGCGCCCAGGCGCGTGGCACTCGAGCCGCGACCCGGTCCCGCACCATGTCGAGCTCGGGCACCCCGTTGGCCACCACGCAGGCGACGACGACGGCTCCCCACTCGGCGTCCGGCACTCCGACCGCGAGTGCGTCGGTCACGCCGGGCAGTCCGTGCAGCGCGTCGGTCACCGCTGGCAGTGGCACGTTGACGCCGCCGCTGACGACCATGTCGTCGATCCGGCCCAGCACGACCAGCCGGCCGTCGTCGTCGAGCCGGCCCAGGTCCTCGGTGCGATACCAGCCGTCGACCAGCGCCGTGGCGGTCGCCGCCGGATCGCCCTCGTAGCCGTCGAAGAGCATCGGCCCGGCCAGATGCACTCGGCCTTCCACGTCGATCCGGACTCCGACGCCGTCGAGCGGCAGGCCGTCGTAGACGCAACCGCCGCTGGTCTCGGTCATGCCGTACGTCCGGACCACGCGCACTCCCTCGTCGGCGGCTCGCCGTACGAGCTCGGACGGCATCGCGGTGCCGCCGACGAGGACGGCGTTGAACCGTCGCAGCGGCGCCAGCCGATCGGCAACGGCGAGCCGGTGGAGTTGGGTCGGGACCAGGGCGGTGTACGTACGGTCGCCGTCGAGTGCGGCCACGGCGGCGTCGAGCGAGTCGTGATCGGCAGCGACGACCGGCTCGGTCCCGCCCGCGATCGACCGGAGCAGCACCTGCAGTCCGGCAACCCGTTCGACCGGCAGGTCCAGCAGCCACTGCCCCGGGCCACCCAACCGCGATGCGGTTGCCGCAACCGAAGCGGCCACGGCCGAGCGCGAGAGTCGGACCCGCTTGGGCTCTCCGCTGCTGCCCGAGGTCGACAGGATCAGCGGACCGTCCGGGTCGTCCCACCACGACCGCAGCCGTGGCAGTAACTCCCGCGGCGCACCGGCCACCGGCCGCAGACTCGTCACGCCGGCCAGCCTGTCAGATCGATCCAGGCCTTGACCGGGTCAGGCATCGGCGTATCTTAGTGATCATCAGATTCTGAGTATCTATCAGATCGCATCCCGATCCGAAGGAGCCGCCATGTCCCTGCGACGACAGCGCTGGACGGCCGACGACATCCCCGATCAGTCCGGAAACGTCGCGGTGGTCACCGGCGCCAACACCGGCCTCGGATTCGAGACCGCCCGCCAGCTGGCCCGACGAGGCGCCACGGTCGTGCTCGCCTGCCGCGACCTCGCCAAGGCACGGGCTGCAGCCGACCGGATCCGCGACGAGACCGGCTCGGCGACCCTGCACACGATCCGGCTCGACCTGGCCTCGCTGGCCTCCGTCCACGAGGCGAGCGACCAACTCCGGGCCGACCACCCGGCGATCGACCTGCTGATCAACAACGCCGGTGTGATGGCCGTGCCGACGTTCCAGCGATCCGAAGACGGCCACGAGCTCACGTTCGCGACCAACCATCTCGGTCCGTTCGCGTTCACCGGACTGCTCCTTGATCGAGTGCTCGCCGCACCGCACTCGCGCATCGTGACCGTCAGCAGCATCGGCCACCGCGACGGCAGCATGCACTTCGACGACCTGGATCTGGAGCGCGACTACCACCCCTGGCACGCGTACTGGCAGTCGAAGCTCGCCAACCTGCTGTTCACCTACGAGCTGGACCGCCGACTCCGGGCCGCTGACGCCGACACCGTCGCTCTCGCCGCACATCCCGGCAATGCGCGCACCGAGCTGTGGCGCTGGACTCCGAAGCTGACCCGGACCCTCTACCGACCGCGGCTGCGCCCGCTCACGTTCTGGTTCGCCCAGAGCGCTCCGATGGGCGCCCTGGCTACCCTGCGTGCCGCGACCGACCCGAGCAGCCGGTCCGGCGACTATTACGGTCCGCCCGGCCGGCTGCAGTACACCGGCTACCCGACGCGGGTGGACTCGAGCGCCGAATCACACGACGTCGATGCGCAGCGCCGGCTCTGGACGATCTCCGAGCAGCTCACCGGCGTCTCGTACCCGATCGCGACGCCGGCCGCCTGACCTTCGCCGACTTGCCTACGCTGTTGTCCATGCCGAAACGGGGCAAGGGCGATCGTTACCACCATGGGGATCTACGTACGGCGCTGGTCGACACGGCCATCGAGCTGATCGACGAACGCGGTGTCCGCCAGTTCTCGATGGCCGAGGCGAGTCGGCGGCTCGGGGTCGCGGTCAGCGCTCCGTACGCCCACTTCGCCAGCCGCGATGACCTGCTGGCCGCCGTCGCGGTCCGGGGCTACGAGGTGTTCCATGCCGAGTCCCAGGCGGAGATGGCTCGCGCGAAGGCGCCGGTCGACCGGCTCGCGGCGATGACCCGGGCGTACATCCGGTTCGCCGGAACCCATCGGCCGCTGTTCGAGGTGCTGTTCGACAGTGGGCTCGACAAGCAGCGCTATCCCGTGCTGAAGACCGCCGAGCAGCCGATCAGCGACGCGTTCGCAGACTGCGTCGAGGCCCTGACCGACTCCGAGGCGAGCGCGGAGGATCTCGCCGAGGCGGTGGAGGCGACCGCGCACGGCCATGCGTTGTTCCTGCTCGACGGCAAGTACGGCCAGGGCGCCGACGCGATCGAGCTGGCCGCCGAGCGAGCCGCCGGCGGGACCCGGGCGCTGGTCGACGGGCGGCACCGGCTCGGCGGCTGACCGGCGGGCCCTGTCAGACTGTGCGCTCGTGGCCACGCTCTCGCAGTGGGTCGAGGGAGCTCGTCCCCGCACCCTTCCGGCGGCGATCTCGCCGGTCGTCCTCGGCACCGGCGCGGCTATCCACGCAGACGGAGCGGTCTGGTGGAAGGCCGCCCTGGCGCTCTTCGTCGCGCTGGCGCTGCAGGTCGGGGTCAACTACGCGAACGACTACTCCGACGGCATCCGCGGCACCGACGACGTCCGCGCCGGGCCGCTGCGGCTGGTCGGCTCCCGAGTGGCAAGTCCCGAGGCGGTCCGCTCGGCAGCCTTCGCCAGCTTCGCGGCCGCCGCGGTCGCCGGGCTCGTACTCGCCGCGACCTCCGGGTGGTGGCTGCTGGCCGTCGGTGCGGTCGCGATCGCAGCTGCCTGGTTCTACACCGGCGGCAGCCGGCCCTACGGCTACCAGGCGCTCGGCGAGGTCAGCGTCTTCCTGTTCTTCGGCGTCGTCGCGGTCATGGGCACCACCTACGTGCAGCTCGGCGAGGTCACCTGGCTCTCGGTCGCGGCCGCGCTCGGGATCGGCGCCATCGCCTGCGCGATCCTGGTCGCCAACAACCTGCGGGACATCCCGACCGACACCGCCAGCGACAAGCGCACCCTGGCGGTGCTGCTCGGCGACACCAACACCCGCCGGCTCTACCAGGCATTGCTCCGAGCGGCTCTGCTCGCACTGGCCTGGATGGCGATCATCGAGCCCTGGGCGCTGCTCGGCCTGGCCGCCCTCCCGCTCGCGGCCCGACCACACGAAGCCGTACGCGGAGGCGCGTCCGGACCGGCGCTGATCCCGGTACTCCGCGACACCAGCCTGACCGAGCTCGTGTACGCCGTTGCCATCACCGTCGGCCTCGCGATCGGCGCCTGACGATCGCTCAGCGCCGCCGGGCGAGTACGTGAAACACGTGCCAGTGCTTCGGCCCGACGTATGACGAGCCGTCGTGGTCGGCGACCTCGAGACTCAGCACGTCCCAGTCGCGAAACAGGTCGTCGACCTCGGCCCGGGTGTGGAAGGTCATGTCGTCGTACTCGCCGGCCCAGGTGTCCTGGTCGCCGAACAACTGCGCCGCCAGCACACCGCCTGACGGCAAGGCAGCCTCGAGCTGATGCCACAGCGCGTCGAACCGGTCCGGCCGGCAGAACGGCAGGCTGAATCCGGCATGGATCAGGTCGACCGGCTCGAGTCCGAGGTCGTCGGCCAGGTCGGCCCGGCGGACGTCCAGCCGGCCGTCGGCGGCAGCGAGCGCGTTCAGCCGGCGCACGGCGTCGGGACTGTTGTCGATCGCGGTCACCGACCAGCCGCGGTCGAGCAGGACCCGGGTGTCGACCCCACCGCCGGCGCCGAGGTCGACGGCCCGGCCGGGCCGGTCGAACAGCCCGATCGCCTCGACCAGCAACGGACGCGGCGGTCGCTCCGACCGGGCTTCGAAGTAGCCGTCCCAGTCCGCCCGGTAGGGACTGCCAGGCAGCTCAGGCATCGGTCCACACGCCGCTCGCCTCGAACTCCTCCAGCGCGGCGGTGTACGGCGCGATGTCGAGACCGCGCTCGCGCAGCCAGTCGTCGTCGTAGTAGGTGCACGCGTAGCGCTCACCGCCGTCGCAGAGCAGCGTGACGACACTGCCCTCGCGTCCTTCGGCTCGCATCCGGGCCACGACGCTCAGCACGCCCCACAGGTTGGTGCCGGTCGAACCGCCGACCGAACGGCCCATCAGCCGGCTGCACCAGCGCATCGCGGCGATCGACGCGGCGTCCGGCACCTGCTGCATGCGATCGATGACGGTCGGCACGAAGGACAGCTCCACCTGCGGCCGGCCGATGCCCTCGATCCGCGAGCCCCGGTCGACTCGGAAGTCAAAGTCCTCAGATGTCCAAGCCTTGAAGAACGCAGAGTGCTCGGGATCGACGACGAGGATCCGGGTGTCGTAGCGCCGGTAACGGACGTAGCGGCCGATCGTCGCCGATGTACCGCCGGTTCCGGCGCCGACGACGACCCACTCCGGCACCGGATACCGCTCCTGGGCGAGCTGTTCGAAGATCGACTCGGCGATGTTGTTGTTGCCCCGCCAGTCCGTCGACCGCTCGGCGTAGGTGAACTGGTCCATGAAGTGCCCGTCGCACTCGTCGGCGAGCCGGCGGGACTCGTCGTAGACCGTGGTCGGGTCGTCGACCAGGTGGCAGCGGCCGCCGTAGAACTCGATGAGCGCGATCTTCTCCGGGCTGGTCGTGGCCGGCATCACCGCCACGAACGGCAGCCCGAGCAGCCGCGCGAAGTACGCCTCGCTCACCGCGGTCGAGCCGCTGGACGCCTCGATGACCGTCGTCGTCGGGCCGATCCAGCCGTTGCACAGCGCGTACAGGAACAGCGAGCGTGCGAGTCGGTGCTTCAGGGACCCGGTCGGGTGGACGGACTCGTCCTTGAGATAGAGATCGATGCCCGGCGGTCCCGGCAGCGGGAAGACGTGGAGATGGGTGTCGGCACTGCGATTGGCGTCCGCTTCGACCAGGCGGATCGCCTCGGAGACCCAGGCCCGGTCAGTCGACATCGTCGATGTCTTCTTTGCTCCTCGCTCGCTCCAGCCGGGCGGTCATCTCCTCGGCCCGGGTCCGGGCCGACTTGGCCAGGTCGTCGCGCAGGCCACGCAGCAGATAGAGCGAAGCGACCGCCGACAGGAGCAGCGCGAGCACTCCGGTCCACACGATGTTGCGGCTGGTCCACGGCAGGAACCAGCCGACCACCAGCCAGATCAGCCCGAAGGTGGCGACGAACAGGCCGAACCGGGCGGCGGTGTAGAGCAGGAAGCTTCGCACAGCACTACTTTGACACTCCCCGCCTGGAGACCGGCAGCTGAGGTCGAAGTAGGAGGTCGGCGGCAGTCAGGTGATGGCCGCGGCGAAGACAGCGGGGTCGACGTTGCCGCCGGACACGATCGCGACCGACCGGCCCAGCGATGCCCGATCCGGATGGGTCATCCAGCCGGCGGTCGCCACCGCGCCGCTGGGCTCGACCACGAGCCGACTCCGACGGGCGAGCACTCCCATCGCCTCGGTGATCGCCGCCTCGGTGACGGTGACGACGTCGTCGACATGCGCCTGGATGTGCGCCCAGGGCAGGTCGCCGACGGTCTCGATCCGGAGGCCGTCGGCGATCGTCCGGGCGGTGAGCTCGACCGGCCAGGCGACGTGCCGACCGGCGGCGAAGCCCTCCGCGAGATCGCCGGCCAGCTCCGGCTCGACCCCGATCACGCGGGTGTCCGGCGACAGCGCCTTGATCGCCGTGGCGACGCCCGCGATCAGGCCGCCGCCGCTGACCGGCACCAGCACGGTGTCGACGTCGGTCGCGTCGGCGGCGATCTCGAGGCCGACCGTGCCCTGCCCGGCGATCACTCGTGCGTCGTCGTAGGGCGGGATCAGGGCGGCGCCGGTCTCCTCGACGATCGCCTCGGCCGTCGTCTCGCGCTCGGCCACCGGGACGGTCAGGACCCGCGCGCCCCAACGCTTCGTCGCCGCGATCTTCATCGGCGCCGCATTGTCGGGAATGACGACCGTGCAAGTCACCCCGGCGGCCCGGGCGGCATAGGCGACCGCCTGACCGTGGTTGCCCGACGAGTGCGTCACGACCCCGGCCCGGCGGGCGTCCTCGTCGAGCAGCGCGATCGCGTTCGTGGCGCCGCGAAGCTTGAACGCACCGGTCGCTTGTAACGATTCGGGCTTGACTCGCAGGCCGAGCACGTCGTCGTCCGGCCCGGCAGCGAGCAGCGGAGTCCGTACGCAGGTCGTGCCGATCCGGCCGGCGGCAGCCCTTATGTCGGCAAGACCCACCAAGGTCGTGTCCACGGTCATGCCGACACTCTGGCACGCCTGCGGGCCGGTCGGTACGAGGGTTGTCCTCGCCACTTACTCTTGAGGAATGGGCAAGGTACTCATCGTCGTCATCGTCGTGGTCCTGTCCGTCTACACCCTGTTCGACGTGCTCGCCGCGGACCGCCGCCGAGTACGCAGCTTGCCGAAGCCGATCTGGGTGCTACTCGCGTTTCTGCCGCTGATCGGACCAGCGTTCTGGCTGGCCCTGGGGCGGCCGCAGACGCCGCGGGGACCGAAGCCTGGGCAGCCCCGGACGGTCGCGCCCGACGACGACCCCGACTTCTTGTGGAAGCTCGACCGCAAGCGTCGCCAGAAGCCCGACGACGACGGTTCTTGACGCCTGGGTGCCTCAGAGCCCCGAGTACGTGTGGTGCCCGGACGCGAGCAGGTTGACCCCGATGAAGTCGAACAGGAACGTCGCGAACCCGATCAGCGCGATGATCGCTGCCGCCTTGCCGCGCCAGCCGGCCGTCGCCCGCGCGTGGAGGTAGCCGGCGTAGACCACCCAGGTGATGAACGCCCACACCTCCTTCGGGTCCCAGCCCCAGTAGCGGCCCCAGGCGTGCTCGGCCCAGATCGGACCGGCGATCAGCGCCGCGAAGGTCCAGATCGGGAAGGCGAACGCGTGCACCCGGTAGGCGAGCTGGTCGATCGCGGCCGAGCTCGGCAGCCGCCAGAGGTAGCCGTCGCGCTCGTCCTCCGGCGTCTCGCGCTCGGCACGTGACTTCACGAGGTAGAAGATCGACGCCGCCGCACCGATCGTGAACGCGCCACCGGCGATCGCCGCCGCCGACACGTGCAGGAACAGCCAGTAGGAGTTGAGCGCCGGCACCAGCGGTCCGGCCGGGACGTAGGCGAGGAACGCCAGACCCAGCATGCAGACCGCGAAGCCGGTGACCACGCCGCCGAGCCAGCGGGCGTTGGTGAATCGCACCAGGCCGAGGTAGATCGTCGTGACGACCAGCAGGCCGGCCGTGGCGAACTCGTACATGTTGCCCCACGGCACCCGCTCTGCGGCGAGCCCGCGCGACACGACGCCGACCAGCAGACACAGCCAGGCGAGCACCGTCAGACCGAGCCCGATCCGCCCGAACCGCTCGGCGGTCTCGTCGCGTCGAGCCTGGGTGTCGTCGCCGCCACCACCGGTCGCCGCGACCTTGACGGCCGTGGCGGACCCCTGGGCCGAACGCGCGGCCTCGGTGCCCTCGGCGGTCGCCTTCGCCTCGGCGGCGACCGGGGCCGCCACCGCGACGCGGCGGCTGCTCGACCACTCGACGAGATAGGCGATGCAGGCCAGACCGAAGATCACGGTCGCGGCCGCGACCATGTTGTTGGACAGCGTGGCCCACTGCTGGGTGTCCATGCTCAGCCCTTTCTCGATTCTGCAGCCGTCGGAGGAGGTTCGGGGCGTTGCTGACGAAGCTCCGCGGTCAGCTGGTCCACGTCCGCGCCGAGGTCGGCACCGGACACGCGGTCCAGCCGGGCCACCTCGACGAGGGTACGACCGTCGCGTCGGCGGGTCCGCACCCAGGCCCGTCGTGGCCGGATGAACAGCGACGCGAGCAGACCCGCGATCCCGAGTACGGCGGCGCCGAGCGCGAGCAGCTTGCCCGGCGAGTGCCCGATCTCGAATCGGGCGAACTGGCGTACCCCGTCGAACGAGATGGACCCGGCACCGCCGGGGATCTTGGCGGTCTGGCCCGGCTGGAGCAGCAGCCGGAGCGGCTTGCCGTCCGCGGTCTGGACCTGGGTGAGCCCGTCCTTGTCGAGCGCGAAGACCGACTGCGGCAGACCGCTGCCGAGACCGAGGTCACCGGTGTAGACGAACAGCGCCAGAGCGGGGTTGGCCGCCGCGGGGTGCGCCGAGCGCGGGATGTTGCCGTCCATCACCGCGGTCGGCAGGAAGAAGCCTTCGAATCCGAGCTCCTCCGGGGACGCGTCCGGCGCCTTGATCACGCCGGTGGAGGTGTACGACGCGTCCTCCGGCAGGAACGGCACCGGCCCGGAGAACACCACCTCGCCCTGCCCGTCGCGAACCGTCACGACCGGCGCGTAGCCCTGCCCGACCAGGAACACCGTGCTGTCGCCGATGTCGAGCGGATGGTTCACCTGGATGTCGAACGGCTGGGAGTCGGCGCCCGGCTGCGGCACGTAGGTGCCCTGCGCGTCGAACTCCAGCGGCTGGCCCTCCTGCGGCCCGCCGATCTGGAACCGCGCATCGAACCGGTCGAGCTGCAACGAGAACGGCGTCAGCTCGCCCGGGTCGAACAGCCCGCCGGCGGAGAAGTCGTCGTACTGCGTCAGCGTGTTCGAAAAGCCCTCGCCCTCGACGACGATGACGCTGCCCTTGTAGCCCCACAGCGATCCCATCGCCACCGCGATGAGCACGATCACCGCCGCGATGTGGAAGGTCAGGTTGCCGGCTTCGCGGAGGAAGCCCTTCTCGGCCCGGACCACGCCGACGGCATCGGTCTCCGGAGCGTCGGCATCCGGAGTGTCGACGTCGACCCGCCACCGCCGGCGACGCAGCATGGCCCCGGCCCGCTCCAGCACCTCGTCCGGGCTCTCGTCGGTCTCGTACGAGGTCGACGCCGGAAGCCGGTCGAATCGCGCCGGGGCCTTCGGCGGACGGGCCCGCAGCGCCCGGAAGTAGACGAACGACCGGGGCACGATGCAGCCGATCAGGGACACCATCAGCAGCAGGTAGACAGCGCTGAACCACGGCGAGCTGAAGACCGAGAACAGCCCGAGCCGGTCGAAGATCGGGGTCAGCGTCTGGTGGTCCCGGCCGAACCGGATCACCGCGGCCGGGTCGACCTTGGTCTGCGGGATGAACGAGCCCGGGATCGCGCCGAGGGCGAGCAGCAACAACAGCAGCAGCGCGGTCCGCATCGAGGTCAGCTGCCGCCAGAACCATCGGGCGAACTGGCGCGGCGGCAGCGGCGGCGCGGTTCGCGCGAAGTCGCGGGTCCGGGAGGTCTTGTCCGACAGCTGCGTCACGAGCTCGCCTCGCTCGCGCTCGTCGCGCCCGCGACAAAACCAGGTGCTGTGTTGAACTGTTCCCTCGCAAGCTCGGTCACACGACCACCTCCGTCCCGGCCGCCCACTGCCGCAGATCGCCGATCAGGCCGTCCCACAAGCCGGTCAGCAGCAGGACGCCGACGAGCACGATCATCCCGCCGCCGATCCGCGACACCGCGACCTGATGCCGGCGGACCCAGGCGATCGCGCCGAGCATGTGCCGGTAGGCCAGCGCGGCCACGATGAAAGGCAACCCGAGACCGAGGCAGTAGACGACGGTCAGGAACGCTCCGCGCGCGGCACTCCCCTCGTTCGCCGACAGGCTGAGCACCGCGGCCAGGGTCGGACCGATGCACGGCGTCCACCCGAGTCCGAACAGCACCCCAAGCAGCGGCGCCGCGGCGACCCCGACCTTCGGCACCGTGTGGACCCGAAGATCGCGCTGGCCGAACGGCACCAGTCCCATGAAGATCAGCCCGACGACGATCGTGACGACGCCCAGCACGATGGTCAGGGTGTCCTCGTAGCGCAGCAGCTCCTGACCGAAGCCGCCGAACAGCGTGCCGTACGACGTGAACACCGCCGTGAAGCCGAGGACGAACCCCAGCGTGCCGGCGAGCATCCGGCCGCGATGGGCCGACTCCAGATCGACTGCCGACAGCCCGGAGACGTACGAGACGTAGCCCGGGAGCAACGGCATCACGCACGGCGAGAAGAACGACACGAGTCCGGCGATCGCCGCCACGGGGACCGCCAGCAGCAGCGAGCCCGAGAACGCCGTCTCCTGGAACCACTCACCCACGGGACGCCGCACTCCCGTCGTGGCCGCGCACCTCGTCGACCAGATCGGCCAGCGTCGCCACCGAGACCTGGGCGAAGACCCGGGCGGCCAGCCGGCCCTCGGAGTCGACGATGTACGTGGTGGGCGGCGACACCGCCATCATCGACTCCGGCATGCCCAGCAGCGTGCTGCTGTCGGGGTCGTAGATGCTCGGGTACTCGATGCCGTACTCCTGCTGGAACGCCATTGCGTTGGCGGTCTGGTCCCGGATGTCGATGCCGAGGAACCGAACGTCCTTGGCAGCAAGGCGCTTCGACGCCGTCGCCAGGTCGTCGGCCTCGGCGTGACAGGGGCTGCACCACGAACCCCAGACGTTGACGACGACGATGTCGCCGGCGAAGTCCGCAAGCGAGATCGGATCGCCCTCGAGGGTGTCGCCGGCGATCTCCGGAGCCGACTCCCGCTCGCCCGGAGCGACGACCGTAATGGACCCGTCGGCACTGATGTAGCCGCCGGCCTCGGAGTTGGTCGCGAGGTCCGACGTGCAGCCCGCCAGCACGACCACGAACGCCACCAGAACCCACCGCATACCGCTCATGCCCCCGCGACGAACTTCTTGGAGACCTTGGCCGGCAGCAGATCTCGGGCCGGCTCGGTGTAGCCGACCGTGACGATCTCGTCGCCGAGGTAGCTGAACGAGGTGACGCTGGCCAGACTGCACTGGCGCCGGCGCGGGTCGTGCACGAACCACCGCCGTCCCTCCGCCGCCAGCCGGGCCACCCAGACGGGCAGCTGGTGCGACACGACGACCGCCTCGTGGCCGCGCGCCTGCTCGCGGGCCTCGGCCATCGCAGCGAACATCCGACTCGCGATCTCCCGGTAGGGCTCGCCCCACGAGGGCCGCACTGGATTGCGCAGCAGCCACCACACCTGCGGACGCCGCAGGGCGCCGTCGCCGACGCCGAACACGCGGCCCTCGAACTGGTTGCTCGCCTCGATGACCCGGTCGTCGATCGCCACGTCAAGGCCGACCTTCGCGGCGATCGGCGCCATCGTCTCGCGGGCGCGCTCGAGCGGGGACGACACGAGGTGGCTGATGTTGCGGCCGTCGCACCACTGCGCCAGTCGCTCCGCCATCGTCTTGCCGAGATCGGACAGGTGGAAGTCGGGGAGCCGGCCGTAGAGCACGCCGGTGGGGTTGGCCACCTCACCGTGGCGGATCAGGTGCACCACGGTGCGTGGGGCATCGCTCATGCCAGAGGTCCTCGCTCGTCAGTCTCCCTGCGCGACGGCCGCAGCCTTGGCAGCGGCCGGCAGCGCGGCGTGTATCCGGTCCAGCGCCGCTTCGTCGTGCGCCGTCGACACGAACCACGCCTCGTACGCGCTGGGCGCCAGGTAGACGCCGTGATCAAGCATGACGTGGAAGAAATCCCGGTAGCGATGCAGGTCCTGCCTTTGGGCCCCGGCGAAGTCGCGCACCGGCTCGCTCGGACCGAGGAAGACGCTGAACAGGTTGCCGGCGCTTTGCACGATATGCGGCACTCCGGCCGCCTCCAGCGCCTCGCTGACCATGCCCTTGAGCCGCTCGGCGGTGGTGTCGAGCCGGGCATACGCGTCGGTGTCGGCGAGTCGGAGGTTCGTGAGACCGGCGGTGGCGGCGACCGGGTTCCCGGACAGGGTGCCGGCCTGGTAGACCGGCCCCTCCGGCGCGAGCTGGCTCATGACGGCCGACCGTCCCCCGAAGGCCGCGGCCGGGAAGCCGCCGCCCATCACCTTGCCGAAGGTCATCAGATCCGGCTGCCAGCCCTCGAGCTGCCCGTCGAGCCCCCAGTGTCCGGCCGGGCCGACCCGAAAGCCGGTCATCACCTCGTCGCTGATCAGCAGGGCTCCGTTGCGGGCGCAGATGTCGGCGAGGAAACCGTTGAAACCGGGCTCCGGCGGGACGACGCCCATGTTGCCGGGCGCGGCCTCGGTGATGACGCAGGCGATCTCGCCGCGATGGCTGGCGAAGGCCGCCTCCACGGCAGCGCGGTCGTTGTACGGCAGGACCAGCGTCGCCAGGGTGGCTCCGGCCGGCACGCCCGGCGTACCCGGCAGCCCGAACGTCGCGACTCCGGACCCGGCCTCGGCAAGCAGCGCGTCGACATGCCCGTGGTAGCAGCCGGCGAACTTGACGACCAGCTCCCGCCCGGTCACACCGCGGGCCAGCCGGATCGCCGACATCGTCGCCTCGGTGCCCGACGACACCAGGCGGACCTGGTCGACCGGGGTCCGCGCCACGATCTCCTCGGCGAGCTCGACCTCGGGCACACTCGGCGTGCCGAAGGACGTGCCACGCGCGGCGGCCGCCCGTACCGCTTCGATCACCTCGGGGTGGGCGTGGCCGTGCAGCAGCGGCCCCCACGAACCGACCAGGTCGACGTACTCCCGGCCGTCCACGTCGACCAGGTAGGGGCCGTGACCTTCGGCCATGAAGCGGGGCGTCCCGCCGACGGCGCCGAACGCGCGGACCGGCGAGTTGACTCCGCCCGGCGTGACGGCTCGGGCGCGGGCGAAGAGGTCGGCACTGTGCGGGGCATCGTCAGTCGCTGACACCAGGCCATTGTGCCCCACCTCCTACAGCGTGTAGGAGATGGGTTCGCGGCAAACGAGACCACCCTCACACAACGACCGGGTCGAATCGACTAACCTCTGCCACGAGCGGGTGATCCGGAGGGGCTCATGTTCGACGCTGGGCGTGCCGGCGGCGGCGGTTCCAGGCTGTCGACCTGGCAGAAGGCGGCAGCCATCGTGCCGTTGGCTCTGCTCACCGGGTCCCTAACTTCCGCGGTCGGCAGCGCCACCGACTCGTCCGACGACTCGTCACAGGTCGCCATCGATCCCGGCATTCCGGTGGTTCCCACGTCACCGTTCAAGGCGCCGGCCAGCGTTCGGCTGCCCGACTCCCTGCCGTCCGCGATCAATCCGAACGCCGGCCCGCACGGCACGCACCCGGCGCAACAGGGGATTCCGTCGGCCGCGCTGTTCGCCTACCAGCGGGCCGAGACCGTGCTCGCCGAGGCCGATCCGGCCTGCCATCTGGGCTGGCCGCTGATCGCCGCGATCGGACGGGTCGAGTCCGACCACGGCCGCGCCAACGGCAACGTCCTCGGCGCCGACGGCGTCTCCCGGCCCGGCATCTTCGGCCCGGCACTGGACGGGAGCGGTGGCTCCACCGAGATCTCCGACAGCGACACCGGCGTCTACGACCACGACACCGTCTGGGACCGCGCGGTCGGGCCGATGCAGTTCATCCCCGGCACCTGGCAGGTCGTCGCGGTCGACGGCGATAGCGACGGGGTCAAGAACCCCCAGGACATCGACGACGCCGCCCTCGCCACCGCGGTCTACCTCTGCGCCGGCCACAGCGACCTCAGCACCGACGTCGGCGCCCGCGAGGCGGTCTATCGCTACAACCACTCCAGCGACTACGTCAACCTCGTGATGTCGATCGCCGAGCAGTACACGATGGGCAACTACACGATGGTGCCCAACGGGACGAGCTCACCGACGGTCACCAGCGATGTCGACCACAACGCCGACGGCGGCCAGCCCGGTCATCATCACCCAGTGATCAATCCGCCCGACCACGACAGCAACGGGACCGGCGTGGGGCCCCACCACGGCGGCTCCGGCCCGAGCCACAACGGGACTGGCGAGCCGACCAACGACGGCCCCGGTGGCAACCCGGGCGGACCCCACAACGGCGGCGGCTCCAACGGCGGCCACAACGGCAGCTCCGGAGGCGGCGGCCTGACCGACGTGCCCAAGGACGCGGGCCACACGGTCGTCAACGCGGTCA
>DATFRX010000337.1:0-4898 GCA_035262905.1 Nocardioidaceae bacterium | reverse complement strand
CTTCTGAACCGTCCGAGTACAAAGTCGGTCGGCGACTGGCGTCCCGGCGGCCGTCCGATGCCGAGCCGGACCCGATGGAAGTCGCCGGTGCCGAGGGAAGACCGGATCGATCGCAGTCCGTTGTGTCCGTTGTCGCCGCCGCCGAACTTCAGCCGGACCGTGCCGAGCGGGAGGTCGAGCTCGTCGTGCACGACCACCAGCCGCTCGGGCGGGATCTTGTAGAACGCGGTGAGCCCCGCAACAGGACCGCCACTCTCGTTCATGTACGACCGGGTCCGGCCCAGCACGGTCCGGATCCCCGGCGTACCGCCGAGGCGACCCTCGATGACGTCGGCCCGGCGGGACTTGTGCACCCGCCAGTTGCCCGACATGCGCTCGGCGAGCAGGTCGGTCACGACGTAGCCGACGTTGTGCCGGGTCGCCGCGTAGGACGGGCCGGGGTTGCCGAGCCCCACGACCAGCCAGGCGTCGCCCGTCATGTCGTCGCGTCGGAACCGGGAGAGCAGGCCCTTGCGGGTCACTCGTCCTCGGAGTCGCCTTCGGGCGCCTCGGCCTCCGGCTCGGGCGCCGCGCCCTCCTCCTCGGCCTCGACGTGCTCCTCGCGCTCGACGCCGGCCTCCGCCTCGGCCTCGGCCATCTCGGCCTCGAGCTGCTCGGCGGTCGGCTGCGCGGTCGCGTTGACGATCAGGTGCTCGTCCTCGACGCGGAGCGTGACGCCGTCAGGCAGCTGAAGGTCGGCGGCCAGGATCTGCGAGCCGACCTCGAGGCCGTCGATCGACACCTCGATCGAGCCCGGGATCTGGGTCGCCTCGGCCTCGACCGGGAGCTCGGTCGTCTCGGTCACGACCAGAACGTCCGGCTCGGCCTCGCCCACCAGGTGGATCGGCACGTTGACCGTGACCTTCTCGCCGCGTCGAACCAGCAGCAGGTCGGCGTGCTCGATGAAGCCCCTGATCGGGTCGCGCTGCACCTGCTTCGGCAGGGCGAGCTGGCTCTTGCCGTCGATGTCGACCGACAGCAGGGCGTTGGCCGACTTGAGGGCGAGCATCAGGTCATGTCCCGGCAGCGTGATGTGGGCCGGCGCCTCGCCGTGGCCGTAGAGCACGGCCGGGACCGCGCCGGACCGACGGATGCGGCGCGCCGCACCCTTGCCGAACTCGGTGCGCTGCACGGCCTGGATCTTGATCTCGGCCACTGGGGGTTCACTCCTCGAACGTTGTCTCGTACGCGTGCCGCCCAGCGAGTCCTGCCGACCCAGCACCGCGTCGATCACGGAGCGCGTCAGTCCAGCGCTCCCTCGCCGAGGCAACTGACGCAGTCTATCCGGCCGCCAGTACCGACGCGAATCCGCCCGGTTGGTTACCACGTTCTCGTGGTACGTACTCACTCTGCACGGTGTCGACGCCATGCGAAGTGCGTCGATACCACGAGAGCGTGGTATCCGAGTGGCTGGTGAGACGCCGGGCTAGGCGCGCCCGTCGAACAGGCTGGTGACCGAGCCGTCCTCGAAGACCTCCCGGATCGCCCGGCTGATCAGCGGCGCGATCGACAGGGTGGTCAGCTTGTCGAACTGGCGCTCCGGCGGGACCGGCAGGGTGTTCGTGACGACGACCTCGCGAGCGGCCGAGTTCTTGAGCCGATCGACCGCCGGACCGGACAGCACCGCGTGGGTCGCCACAATGACGACCGAACTCGCACCGTCGGCGAGGAGCGCGTCGGCCGCTTTGCACATCGTTCCGGCGGTGTCGATCATGTCGTCGACCAGGATGCAGGTACGGCCCGCGACCTCACCGACGACGCGATTCGCCACTGCCTCGTTCGGCTGCGTGATGTCCCGCGTCTTGTGGACGAACGCCAACGGCGCGCCGTCGAGTCGCTGCGACCACTGCTCGCCGACCCGGATCCGGCCGGCGTCCGGCGACACGACGGCCAACGGCTCCTGGCCGTAGCGGGCCGCGACGTACTCCGACAGGATCGGCATCGCCATCAGATGGTCGACCGGACCGTCGAAGAAGCCCTGGATCTGCGAGCTGTGCAGGTCGACGCAGATCAGCCGGTCGGCGCCGGCGGTGTGGAACAGGTCCGCGATCAGCCGGGCGCTGATCGGCTCGCGGCCGCGGTGCTTCTTGTCCTGCCGCGCATAGCCGTAGAACGGCAGTACCACCGTGATCCGCTTGGCCGAGGCCCGCTTGAGGGCGTCGACCATGATCAGCTGCTCCATGACCCACTCGTTGATCGGCGCCGTGTGGCTCTGGATGACGAACGCGTCGCAGCCGCGCACGGACTCCTCGAAGCGGGTGTAGATCTCCCCGTTCGCAAAGTCGCGCACCTCGGTCGGGACCAGTTCGGTGCCGAGCGCCTCGACGACTTCCTCGGCCAACGCCGGGTAGGCCCGGCCGGTGAAGATCATCAGGTTCTTCTCGGTGGTCCGCTTCAATCCGATCATGGCGATGGATCCCCGCTCCCGTTGTCGGTCTGTTCGGCGGCGGCCCTGGCCTCGCTCGCCGCCTGGTCGGACGCCGATCCCGGTCGCTTGCGTCCGACCCAGTCCTCGATGTGGCGCTGCGGCCCGGAAGAGACCGCGAGCGCGCCCGGTGGCACGTCGCGCCGCACGACCGTCCCCGCTCCGGTCGCGGCGCCGTCGCCGAGCTCCACTGGTGCCACGAAGACATTGTCCGATCCGGTACGGCAGTGCCGCCCGATCGTCGTGTGATGCTTCGCGACCCCGTCGTAGTTGGCGAAGATCGTTCCGGCCCCGATGTTGGAGCCCTCCCCGATGGTCACGTCGCCGGCGTAGGACAGGTGCGGCACCTTGGCGCCCTCGCCGATCTCGGCGTTCTTGGTCTCCACGAA
Source organism: Nocardioidaceae bacterium (assembly GCA_035262905.1). GTDB lineage: Bacteria > Actinomycetota > Actinomycetes > Propionibacteriales > Nocardioidaceae > DATFRX01. The sequence goes on along the minus strand of DATFRX010000337.1, from coordinate 2,045 downwards.
GGTGCCGATCTTGCCGGCCGATCCGAGTCGGGTGCCGGGCCGCAGATAGGCGAACGGTCCGACGTTCGCCCGCTCGCCGATGACCGCATCGGTGCCGTGGGTCCGTACGACACGGGCGTCGCGGCCCACCTCGACATCCATCAGCGTCGTGTCGGGTCCGATCTCGGTCCCCTCGTCGACCTTGGTCGAGCCGTGCAGTTGTACGCCGGGCCGGAGCGTGACATCCGGCGCCAGCCGTACCGTGACGTCGACCCAGGTGGTCGCCGGATCGACGACCGTCACGCCCTCGCGCATCCAGCGGTCGAGGACCCGCCGGTTGAGCTCGGCACCGAGCCGGGCCAGCTGCGCCCGGTCGTTGACCCCCTCGAGCTGCCACCCGTCGGCAAGCAGCCGGGCTCCGACCGCCCGGCCACCCGACCGGGCGATCTCGACCACGTCGGTGAGGTAGCGCTCCCCCTGTGCGTTGTCGGTGTCGAGGGCGGCGAGCGCCTCGGCGAGGAAGCCCCGGTCGAAGGCGAAGATGCCGGAGTTGACCTCCCGGATCAGCCGCTCGTCCTCGGTCGCGTCCTTCTGCTCCACGATCCGCTGCACCTGTCCGTCGGCGTCGCGCACGATCCGGCCGTAGCCGGTCGGGTCGTCCGCCTCGACCGTCAGCACGGTCGCCGCGTGGCCGGCCGCCGCGTGTTCGGCGAGCAGCGCCCGCAGCGTGTCGGTCTCGAGCAACGGGACGTCGCCAAGCGTCACGACCACGGTGCCCCGATCGGCAGCCGGCAGAGCCTCGAGGCCGACCAGCGCGGCCTCGCCGGTGCCGCCCTTGTGGTTGGCCTGGACCGCGAGCAGCGCGCCGGGGTCGGCCGCTGTGACGTGAGCGCCGACCGCATCCGCGTCGTAGCCGATCACCACGACCAGGTCGTCGGGTTCGAGCCCACGGGCAGCCGCTACGGCATGGCCGACCAGACTGCGGCCCCCGATGTCGTGCAGCACCTTGGCCCGTCGCGACTTCATCCGGGTGCCGGCACCCGCCGCGAGGCAGATCACAGACAGCGGCTCGGCACGGGTCACGCGCTTCTCCTGACGGTCTCGTTGGTCGACTCGTTCAGAATCGACGATGGCACTGGGCCGTCGCTCCCCGGGTAGGAGTCGAACCTACGTCGCTTGTCCGCATTCAAAGTGCGGCGGGCCCTGCCGACAGACCAACCGGGGATTGCAGGGCTCAGCGTACGAAACCTGGAGCCCCATATGGCGGGGAGGTGAACGACGCCGGACGATCTTTGGTCACCTACGGGAGCGTAGGTTACGGTGGCGTAGGTATGGGTACGGCCTGTTCTGACAGCAGGGCACCGTTTCGACAGCGAGGTTTTTGGCCAGGATGACCGCACCGACCGTAACCCCTGAACGCACCCCCGATCCCACCCTCGGCAGCGAGGTACAGAGCCTGACCCAACGGGCGGCGCTCGCGATCTTCATCGCAGTGCCGTTCCTGGCGCTGGTCCTCGCCGTCCCAGTCGCCTGGGGCGGCTGGCTCGGCTGGCACGACGTGATCATCGCCTTGGCGATGTACTGGATCTCCGGCCACGGCGTGACGGTCGGCTTCCACCGGCACTTCACGCACAAGTCGTTCAAACCCAATCGGGCCACCAAGATCGCCCTCGCGGTGGCCGGGAGCATGGCCATCGAGGGCCCGGTGATCCAGTGGGTCGCCGACCACCGCAAACACCACAAGTTCTCCGACCGCGACGGCGACCCGCACTCGCCGTGGCGCTACGGCAACAGCCTCCCCGCGCTGGTCAAGGGACTGACGTACGCCCACATCGGCTGGCTGTTCGACCCCGAGCAGACGTCGCCGCGACGCTACGCGCCGGATCTGCTGAAGGACCGCGACCTCGTCCGGATCTCGCGGCAGTTCCCGCTGTGGACCACCGTGTCGCTGCTGATCCCGCCGATCGCCGGCGGCCTGTGGACGATGTCGTGGCACGGTGCGCTGACCGCGTTCTTCTGGGCCAGCCTGGTGCGGGTCGCGATGCTCCACCACGTCACCTGGTCGA
>DATFRX010000336.1:0-2923 GCA_035262905.1 Nocardioidaceae bacterium | reverse complement strand
ATCCGCTGGCGGTAGCCAAATCCCGAAACACGCCGGCGAGTCTCAGGATTTGGCTACCCCCAGTGGAGCGGCCGGTGTGATCGCGGTCGGCGCCCGGGCTGACCTGGTGGCGGTGGCGACCGACTCGGTGCGGACTGCGGGCACCGGTGGCGACCCAGAGAGCATCGTCTTCGCGGCGACGGCGTCCGACGTCACCGACGTGGTCAGCAGCGGCGTGCGGATCGTCGCCGACCGTACTCACCACACGATCCCCGACGTACCGGCCGAGCTGGCCGCGGCCATCGACAGCCTCTGGGAGGACGCATGACATCCCGCCGGCCCGAAAGAGAGGCGTGACTATGCCGAGTGTGCTGCTGACCGGCATCGGGGAACTGGTGACGAACGACCCGACGATCGGCGACCGGTCCCGGCTCGGGCTGCTCACCGACGCTGCTCTGGTCGTCGACGACGGACACGTCGCCTGGGTCGGCGATCGAGTCGCCGCGCCCGAGGCCGACACGAGCGTCGACGCCGCGGGTCGCGCCGTGATCCCGGGCTTCGTCGACTCGCACAGCCATCTGGTGTTCGCCGGAGACCGATCCGCCGAGTTCGCCGCCCGGATGACTGGAGAGCCCTACACCGCCGGTGGGATCCGGACGACCGTCGCCGCGACTCGGGCGGCCACCGACGAGACCCTGACCGCGGGAGTCGGCCGGCTGGTGGCCGAGATGACTCGGCAGGGCACCACGACGGTCGAGATCAAGAGCGGCTACGGGCTGACGGCGCATGACGAGTCGCGCGCGCTCGCGATCGCGCGGCAGTTCACCGACGAGACGACCTACCTCGGTGCGCATGTGGTGCCGAGCGAGTACGCCGACGACGTCGCGTCGTACGTCGACCTCGTCACGGGTCCGATGCTCGAGGCGAGCCGGCCGTACGCGCGTTGGATCGACGTGTTCTGCGAGGACGGCGCGTTCGACGCCGACCAGGCTCGCGCGATTCTGACCGCTGGGGCGAGCGTGGGGCTGGCGGCGCGGGTGCACGCCAACCAGCTCGGGCCCGGACCCGGTGTGCAGGTGGCCTGCGACGCCGGTGCCGCGTCGGCCGACCACTGCACCCACCTGACCGACGCCGACGTCGCCGCCCTGGCCGACTCCGGAGTCGTCGCGACCCTGCTGCCGGGCGTCGAGTTCTCGACCCGGTCGCCCTATCCCGATGCGCGGCCGTTGCTGGCGGCCGGGGTCACCGTGGCGCTCGCGAGCGACTGCAATCCCGGCTCCTGCTATACGTCGTCGATGCCGTTGTGCGTCGCCCTGGCCGTACGCGAGATGCGGATGTCACCCGCCGAGGCGCTGTGGTCCGCGACGGCCGGCGGTGCACTGGCGTTGCGGCTCGACAAGGTGGGCTGGCTCGGCGTCGGAGCGTGGGCCGACCTGGTCGTGCTGGACGCGCCGTCGTACATCCATCTCGCCTACCGGCCAGGCGTACCGCTGGTCAGTACGGTGTGGCGCCGCGGCCGCCAGCTGACCTGAGTCTTGGAGCTGTGGTCGTCATCGCGACCGTCAACGCAAGTCTCGTGTCGAGGGCCGGTCGGAGTAGGGTGAACGACGTACGACAGGGGAGCGCCGTCCGGCGCTGAGAGTGCGGAGAGCCCGCAGACCCTCGAACCTGATCCGGTTAGCACCGGCGAAGGGAGTCGCTCCGCGATGACATCCACGTTGTCCACTTCTATCCGCAACCTCGGTATCACCAGCTGGCGGACGATCGACCTGGTCACCACCGCCATGCTGGGCGTCGCCTTCGGCGTCGCCTACTGGGGTTGGTCGTTCGCGTACGAAGGTCTGGTCACGGCCTTCAACGCCTACCAACCCGCGTCCGGCCTGCTCGGCGGTCCCTGGCTGATCGCCGGTGTCGTCGGCGGGTTGATCATCCGCAAACCCGGCGCGGCGCTGCTGGCTGAGCTGATCGCGGCCAACGTCGAGTACCTGATAGGCAACCAGTGGGGCGCCTCGACGATGGTGTCCGGGCTCCTGCAGGGGCTGGGCGTCGAGATCGTGCTCGCACTGTTCCTCTACCGCCGGTTCGGCGTCGCCATCGCCGCGCTGGGTGCACTCGTCGCCGCCGTGCTCGAGTCGGTCTACGAGTGGTCGGCCTACTTCGACTACTGGGACCGGGGCGAGCAGCTGGTCTACATGGCCTGCTTCGCCGCGTCCGGCGTGGTCGTCGCCGGTGTCGGCGGCTGGGCGCTGGTGCGTTCGCTGTCGGTCACCGGAGCGTTGGACGCGTTCGACGCCGGCCGCGAACATCGGGAACGCCACGCTGTCTGAGCCGGCCGTCTCGCTGCCGGCCACTGGTCCGGTCGCCTTGCGCTATCGCGGGTTCGGCTGGCGTCCGGTCGGCCGTCGGCGTCCTGCCCTGCACGACATCGACCTGCGGATCGAGGCCGGCGAGCGGGTGTTGCTGACCGGCCCGAGCGGCGCCGGCAAGTCGACCCTGCTCCGAGCCGCTGCTGGCGTTCTCGAGTCGGCCGGCCACGGTGACATCAGCGGCGAGGTCGTCGTCGACGGTACGGCGGGCCTGCTGCTGCAGAACCCGGGCGATGCCATCGTCGCCGATCGGGTCGGACGCGACGTCGCCTTCGGTCCGGAGAACCTGCGACTGGATCGCGACCAGATCTGGACCCGGGTACGCGAGGCGCTCGAGCTCGTCGAGTTCCCGTACGACCTGCGGACGCCGACGCGCACGCTGTCCGGCGGCGAGACGCAGCGACTCGCACTGGCCGGTGCGCTCGCCCTGCGACCCGGACTGCTGCTACTGGACGAGCCGACCTCGATGCTCGACGACGAGGCCGCCGATGACCTGCGCGATGCGGTGCTGCGGGCGGTCGAGGCGACCGGCGCGACCCTGATCGTGGCGGGACACCGGATCGGTCCGTGGCTGGACC
>DATFRX010000335.1:0-11585 GCA_035262905.1 Nocardioidaceae bacterium | reverse complement strand
CCGCGCGCCGATTTGACCTGGGCCGATGACACCGCAGACTGGACGAATGCTTCATCGCCACCCGTTCCTGAGCGTTGTCACCGGCGCGTACCTCGTGTTCGTCGCATGGCTGACGCTCACGCCGCAGCCCATCGGGCCCGACCAGGAGCGGTTCATCCTTCGCGTGCTCGAAGAGCTGCACCAGCGCGGGTATGCGGAGTCGCTCGACTACAACCGGCTGGAGTTCCTGGCGAACATCGCGCTGTTCGTGCCGGTCGGCATGTTCCTGCTGCTCCTCTTCGGAGCTGGCGGCTGGTGGCTGGCGGCGATCGCCTCGTTCGGCATGACTGTCGCCATCGAGACCGCTCAGCTGGGGATTCCGGGTCGGGTGTCCGACGACCGGGACCTGCTGGCCAACTCCATCGGTGCCCTCATCGGCATCGCGATCGCTCTCCTGCTGACTCTGCCGGCGACGCTTCGAAGGCGAGATCAGAAGCGATACCAACGCGAACGCGCGCGAGCGATGTCGATGCGCTGAGTCAGTCCGACCGGCGTACGCGATAGCGCAGGTGCGCGGCGTCGCGACCGTCAAGCCGCCGGGTCAGCTCGAGCTCGACATGGTCCGGCCCCAGGTGGTCGAACAGCCGACGCCCGGCGCCGAGCAGCACCGGTACGAGGTGGATCTCCAGCTCGTCGAGCTGACCCTCCCGCAGCAGTGCCTGAGCGGCGCCGGCGCCGTGCACCATGACGGCTCGATCGCCAGCGGCGGCCCGGGCCCGGGTGGCGCAGTCGAGCACCTCGGCGCAGAACGCCGTGCCCGGCAGCGGCTCGTCACCGTCGACGTGATGGGTCAGCACGAAGATCGGTACCCCGTCGTGGTGGTCGCCGCCCCAGCGCTTGGCGAGCTCGAAGGTGCGCCGTCCGGAGATCACGGCGCCGGTCGCCATCGCCTCGCGGTAGACCTGACCGTTGACGTCCGGGCCGTGCCGGTCGTCGAGCCAGTTGAACAGCCGTCCGCCGTCGCGACCCAGCTCCTGGCCCTCCTTGTCGTCGGGTCCGGCGATGTACCCGTCGAGCGACATCGACATGTAGAGCCGGATCGGACCGCCCATCAGCGGCGCACCTCGTAGCGCAGGTGCAGCACGCCGGGTCCCTCCAGCGAGCGTACGAGATCGAGCTCGACGTGGTCGGGTTTGAGGTCCTCGAACAGCAGCCGCCCCTGGCCGAGCAGCACCGGCATCAGCTGGATCTCCATCGCGTCGAGCAGCCCAGCCTTGAGACATTCCTGCGCCGTGTACGCGCCGTGCAGCATGACATCGCGATCGCCGGCGGCTGCCTTCGCCTGCTCGACACAGGCCGCGATGCCGTCGGTCACGTAGTGCACCAGCTCGTACGGGTTGTCGGCCGGAGCCTTGTGCGTCGGCACGAAGATCGGCAGCCCGTCGTGATGGTCGCCGCCCCAGTAGCCGGCGAAGTCCCCGGTCCGTCGGCCGACCAGCACCGCGCCGGTCGACATCGCCTCGTCGAACACGATCCGGCTCTGCTCGTCGCGCGGCCGGAAGTCGCCGACCTCGGCCGCAGCCTTCAGATCGAGCCACTCCATCAATCGCATGCCGCCGTCTCCGGCCGGGTTGTCCGGCCCGTCGTTCGGACCCGTGATGAATCCGTCCAGCGACATCGCCATGTTCAGGATCAGGCGCGACATGAGTTCTCCAAGCCTCGGTGGGCTTCTGACGTTACATACGCGGGGTCGATGCGGGCTTGAACGAATCGAGCAGCTACCCGCGCGGCGGCGGCCGGCCGCGAGTGGCGAGGAACGGCCGGTAGGACGCGGCATGATCGTGGCCGCAGCCGCACTGATCCATGCTGCCGCCGAGCAGGGTCCGTGGACTGAGCCCGGTCAGCCGTAGGCACTCGCGACTGAGATGGGCCTGGTCGGCGTACCCCACGTCGACCGCCAGTCCGGCCAGTCCGTCCGCGCCGCGTCGGCCGCTTGGTGCCGCGCCGGCCTGCGCGAGGGCGAGGAAGCCCTGGAACCGCAGCGTTCGCTGGAGCGTCTTCGGCCCGACGCCGACCGTATGCAGGCAGCGGCGGCGCAGCTGGCTGGTGGAGATCGCGAGCTCGCTGGCCAGGCTGCCGATCTCGACCGGCTGCCACGGCATCAACATCCGGGCGGCCTCCCGGATCAGCGGGTCGACACCCTCGCTCCGGAACATCCGAAGCAGCTGACCCTGGACCAGATCGAGCGCGGTATCCGGCCCAGCGGCGCTGGCGATGATCTCCCCCAGCCGGCTCGCCGAGCTGCCCCAGAGCTCCGCCAGACCCAGCCGCTCATCGACCAGGTCGTCCAGGACCGTGGGCAGTGGCGGCGCCATCCCCGGAAGGAACCGCACGCCGACGAGGGTCGTGTGTGGCGGGATGACCTCGACGTTGGGACCGGTCAGCGGTCCGACCAACTGCGGCCGGCCACCGATCGGGAAATGCAGCTCGACCCCGCCGGTGGGCAGATGCCGCTGCACGTACGCCGTCTCGCCGGTGCGCTGGATCCAGACCGTACGCACCGCGCTCGCCAACTCGGGCCAAGGCGCCCGCTCGACGTAGGACTCGGCCACCCCGGCAGGCTAACCCGCCAGCCCGTCGTCGGAGTTCATGACCGGACCAGTCTTACCGCCCGTAGTGATACCGACAGGCTGCGATCCGAACATCGTCGTCGGTCACCTTGTAGACGAGGCGGTGCTCGTCTGTGATGCGCCGGGACCAGTAACCGGCAAAATCATGTTTCAGAGGCTCCGGCTTGCCGATGCCTTCATTCCCGTTGCGGACGACGTCGCGGAGGAGCAGGTTGATCCGCTTGACTACCTTGCGGTCCTGCGTCTGCCACCAGAGGTAGTCCTCCCACGCATTGGGATCCCAGACGATGCGCACGGGCGCGCCGTCAGTCAGCGTCGATCAGATCGTGCTCTTCGCCCTCGCCTGCCTCGAGACGCTCCATGGCATCGAGCAGGCGGCGCGCGTTGACTGGTGATCGCATGAGATAGGCGGTTTCGCGCAGCGACTCGAAGTCCTCCAAGGAGACGATCACCACTGGCTCATGTCCCGCTCGGGTGATCACGACCTCTTCGCGGTCATTGACCACCGAATCGAGTACCTCGGCGTACCGTGCCCTCGATTCGGTGTAGCTCAAGGTCTTCACGACTCCTCCTCGTGTATGTACAGAAAAGCGTACAGGCCAACGACCCTCTCATCAACCCGACGTCTCAGTCGCTTCGAAGTGCATCGGGCTGGGCCGGCGCATCGAACTGTTCGGCGATCTCACTGATCGTGCGGGCTAGCCGGATGTCCCGACGGGTGACTCCCCCGACGTCGTGGCTCATCAGCATCGCGTCGACGTAGGAGTAGCGGAGGTCCAGGTCGGGATGGTGGTCGACGCGCTCGGCCTCGGCGCCGATCTGGTCGACCAAGGCCAGCCCGCGGGCGAACGTCTGGGTGGCGAACCGCGTCCTGAGCCGGCCGGCCAGATAGCGCCAGTCGCCGAGCGCCTCGGCCCCGATCTCCGACGGGGTGAGGAGTTGCCGATCCTCCGGCGGTATCCGAGACATGTGCTCACGGTGCCATGGAACCCACCCACGTGAGAATCGACATCGTGGGGGTCATGACCCCCGCAATGTCGATTCTCGGGTGTCGTCGGCGACCGCGACCGGCGCGTCGACAGCCGGGCGCCGAGGCAGGACGACCAGCGCGGCGACGGCGGTCACGACGGCGGTGACGGCTGCGACCGTGAAGCCGCGCTGGATCCCGGACAGACTGCTCCCGGTGATCCCGGCGGCTGCCACGCTCGAGCTCACCGCTGCGCCGAGAGCCGCGCCGAACTCATGGAACGTGCTGACGATGCCGGACGCGAGACCGGCCTCCTCGGGGGCGACCTGACCCAGCGCGGTCGCCGAGGCGACGACGAAGCTGACGCCCAGCCCGGCGCCGGCGACGGACACGCCAATGACCACCGCGATCGCATCCGAGGCGGTCGCGGGTGCCGTCAGGCCGGCGGCCACGACGAGCAGTCCGACGAACGCGAGAGGTCGAGGACCGATGCGACCGATCACGCGGCCGGCGATGCTGGCGCCGATCATCGTGGCAGCCGCGACCGGGAGGAACAGCAATCCGGTGCGCAGCGGCCCGTAGCCCTCGTAGTGCTGCAGGTAGAACGACCCGAGGAAGAACACCGCGATCATCAGCGCGGTCGCGACCAGGATCATCAGGGTTCCCGAGGCGATCGGACGGCGGAGCAGGAGCCCGACGTCCATGAGCGGCGTACGGGTCGTCTTCATCCAGGCGAAGAAGACCCCGTACAGGGCAGCCGCAACGACGAGCAGCGACACGGTCCTGGCCGCCAGCCAGCCATGGTCACCCGCCCCGATGAGTGCGTAGATCAGCGTGCCGGTCGCGGCGATGACCAGGACGGCCCCCGGGATATCGAGTCGCTGTCCGCCGTACGCCTGGGTCCGGCGCGGCAGCATCACAGACAGCGTGACGATGACCGCGGCGCCGATCGGCACGTTGACGTAGAAGATCCACGACCAGCCCGGTCCGGCGGTCAGGAGTCCGCCGAGGAGCACGCCGAGCGCCGCTCCCCCGCCACCGAGCGCCGACCAGATGCCTAGCGCCTTGTTGCGCTCCTCCCCCTGGAACGTCGTCACCACCAAGGACAGGGCCGCCGGGGAGAGCATCGCGGCGCCGACACCCTGGGCGAGCCGGCCGCCGAGCAGCAGGGCGGCCGAGTCGGCCAGACCGGCCATGAGCGAGGCGGCGGTGAAGACGGCCAGCCCGGTGAGTACGACGTAGCGGGCTCCCACCAGGTCGACGATCCGGCCGCCGAGCAGCAACAGCCCGCCGAAGGCCAGGGTGTATCCGCTGACCACCCAGGTCAGCGCCTCCCGTCCGAGGCCCAGGTCCTCCCCGATGTTCGGCAGCGCGACGGCCACCACGGTCACATCCAGGATCAGCATGAGTTGCGCGATCCCCAGGACGCCGAGTAGCCACCATCTGCGGCGCTGCCCGGCCGTCGGCTCCGTCGTCGAGATCTGCTCGCTCATGGTTCGCTCCGTCTCGGTCAAGATGTAACTCGAACACTTATGTTCAGGTTGTAACCGCTAGACTAACTCAAACATTCCTGTACGGGTTAGCGAGTTCGAAAGACAGAGCGGGACGATGACCGAGACGATCGCAGCCGGACGCCGGGCCGACGCCCGACGCAACATCGCGAAGATCCTCGACGCGGCGGTGGCCCGTTTGAGCGAGGACCCGGCGGCCAGCGTCGGCTCGGTAGCCGAGGCGGCCGGCGTCGGCCGGGTGACGCTGTACGGGCACTTCCCCTCTCGCGAGGCACTGGTCCAGGCCGCCGTACGCCACGCCATCGATCGCGGCGAGGAACAGTTGTCCGGCGTCGATCTGTCCGGCGACCCGCGGGCTGCGATGGAGCGGCTGATCCAGGCGAGCTGGGAGCTGGTCGCGCAGTTCCGCAACGTCCTGATCGCCGCCCAGGACGCGCTGTCGCCGGCCCGCATCCGGGAGCTGCACGCCAAGCCCGGCGCTCGGGCCGCCGAGCTCATCGAGCGGGGTCGGGAGGCCGGCGTGTTCCGCTCCGATCTGCCCGTGACCTGGCTGGTCGGTGTCCTGCACAACGTGATCCACGGTGCGGCGGACGAGATCAACGCCGGCCGGCTGACGGTCTCCGAGGCGCCCCGGACCATTTCGGCGACGATTCTGGCCGCCTACACGCCGCCCGGAAGCCGTACTCCGAAGGCGTGACTGTGCGCTGAATTCGGTCGATCCGGGTCGCCCGAAGATGCCACGATGCACCAATGCGCATGCATACCGATCAGGTCGACGTGACGGTCGAGACGGTGGCACGCATCGTCGCCGACCAGCGACGCGAGTGGCGCGACCTGCCGCTGCGGGCGATTGCCTCGCACGGCACGGTCAACGCGCTGTTCCGGCTCGGGGACGACATCGTCTTGCGGTTTCCGCTGCAACCGAGTGGGTCCGAGGAGTCCCGGGCCGAGATCGTGGCGGAGCAGGAGCGCGCTGGCCGGATCGCGGCCCAGGTGCCGTTCGAGGTGCCCGAACCACTCGCACTGGGCGAGCCGAGCGAGGCGTATCCGGGCCCGTGGACGGCGTACCGCTGGATCCCGGGCGAGACGGCCGGGCCCGACACGGTCGAGGACTTCGACGCCCTGGCTTGCGACATCGCGGCGTTCGTCCGGGACCTCCACGCCATCGACACCGACGGCGGGCAATGGAGCGGCTCGGGGCGAGGCGGTCCGCTGCAGCCGTACGACGAGGACGTTCGCCGGGTGCTCGCCGACAACCCGCACCTGGTCGACTCGGCGCGACTCGAGCGGCTGTGGGCGCGATGCCTGGCGGCGCCGCATGCCGAGGCCGATGTCTGGATCCACACCGATCTGATGCCGGGCAATCTCCTCGTACGCGAGGGACGACTGGTCGCGGTGATCGATCTCGAGGATGTCCGGATCGGCGACCCGGCGGTGGATCTGATGCCGGCCTGGAACCTGCTGCCGTCGCGGGCGCGAGAGACCTACCGGCGCGAGCTCGGCCTCGGCAAGGCCGCCTGGGTGCGCGGGCGTGCCTGGGCCTTCGTCCAGGCGATCTTCGCGCTGCCCTACTACGTCGACACCAATCCCGTGATGGCCGAGACCGCTCGCATCACCATCGACGCGCTGCTCGACGAGAGCGGCGTCTGACGGCGATCAGTCGGAGGGGTCGGTCGGGTACTGCTTGCGGAGCTGCTCCTCCAGCAGCTCTGGCAGGATCACCGGCGCATGGACGACGAGGTCCTCGGGCTCGATGTCCACGAGTAACCCGTAGCTCGACAGCTCGAGGTCCGAGCCGGTCACTCGATAGCGGCGATCATCGACGACCGGCGAGTCCCCGACGACGAGCTCACCGTCCCGCAGCTCGGCGCCGGCCAGATGGAGTGCGCCGTACGGCCGGCCGCGAAAGGTGCGCGGCACCGTCGTCGCGTACGACGTCGAGGTGCCCTTGGCCACCATCGAGCGGAGTACGGACCCGGTGATCGTGGCGGTCGCCGCGTTGCCGGGTGACGCCGTCGCGGCCCACAGATCGCCCCGGGTCACCGTGCCCTGCGGCAGGCCAGCGGTGCAGTGCCCTGCGATCACCATGCCCACGTCGCCCGGGTACGCCGACAGCAGCGCCCCGGCCAGCAGGCGGGCGATGGCGCTGTCATAGAGCTCCTGCCACCCGACCACCGCGGGCAACTCGGCCACCGGCTGTTCCAGCCAGATCTGCAGATCCCGCTCACACGCGGCCAGCTCGTCGAGCACCCGCTGGTCGGCCGGCCACTCGTTGTCGACCACCTCGTGACACACGTTGACGACATCGACGCCCTCGGCCGTCACCTGGATCGTGACCCGGCCGAGCCGCTCACCGAAGCAGCCGGCCTGGACAATCGGAATGCCCTGGGTGAGGTCGCCCTCGTCTAGCACGTCGTGACTGTGACCGCCCACGATCAGGTCCACCTTGCCGCGCAGCGCCCACGAGGTTGCTCGGTCCGCGTTGAGTGAGCAGTGGCTCAACAGCACCACGACGTCGGCGCCCTGGCGGCGGAGCATCTGGGCCTCCGCGCGTACGGCGGTGACCCGGCCCCGCTCGGACAGGCCGAAGACGTCGTACTGCGGGTAGTAGTCGGTCGCCCCGATCACGCCGACCGTCAGGTCACCGGCCGGGATCACCCGGGATCGGGCCGTGCCACGCAGCGGCTGCCCGTCGATCTCGAGGTCGCAGATCAACGGCGCCGAGCCGAGACCGGCCGCGTAGTCGGCCAGGACGTCGGCGCCGTAGCGCAGCAGGCCACCGTTGCCGACCACCGCGGCGTCCACGCCGGCGGCGCCGAGCATCCGCCAGCCGGCGACGCCCTTGCTGAGCGCGGAGAGTCGTACGCTCCCCTCCTCGACGTCACCCCCGTCGAGCAGCAGCACCGGATGCGGTGCGCTCTCTCGAATCGTCCGGGCGCGGGCGCTGAGCTGCGCCAGCCCCGACCAGCGGCCATGAACGTCGTTCCAGTGCAGGATCTCCAGGGTCGCCACGGCGTCATGATCGCAGCCGCGCAATAGGCTGGGAGTACCGCACGCAGTCACGGGTTCCGCAGCCCTTGGCCATAGGCTCTGAGCCGCGGGATCGGCGCAAACTATCGGAGGAATTCGTGGCCAGACGGGAGATCGTCGAGTACGTCTCTGACCTGTCCGGGGACGCCATTGAGGGCGGGAGCGAGCCGACGTTGCGGTTCGCGCTCGACGGGGATGACTACGAGATCGACCTCACCGGCGCCGAGCAGGTCGCGCTCCGGGCCGCGCTCCAGGAGTACATCGCGGCCGCCCAGCCGATGACGCGGTCCGGCCGGCCGGTCATCCGTACGAAGGTGGCTGCGACGACGGCAACGATCCGGGCCTGGGCCGCGGCCAACGGCCACAAGGTGCCGCCCCGTGGCGCGATCCCCCGTGCGGTGCGGGAGGCCTACGACACGGCGAATCCCTGATACGTCCCGTTCCTGGCGACATGTGATCTCACGTAGGGACTAGCGCACAGATGCCGGGCGTGATTGGGTCTTGCCTGGAGTCGGCTCAGGGAGGGGTCTCATGCGCAGAATTTCCAGGCTCGCCGTCGTCTTGGCAGGTGTCGTCAGCGTTGCGTTGATCGCGCCGACATCGCCGACCGGAGCGGTGGTGGACGCCGCCAAGCAGTCCAGTCCCCGACATGTCGCCTATCACGCCTATGACTCGGCGGCCGACTTCAGGACCGGCACGTTCGACGGCACGGTGGCGAATGCCAACGGACTGCGGATCACGAACCCCGTCGGACAACGCGACTACACCGACCCGTTCGGTGACGGCTCCAGCAAGACGTACGACTACGGCTCCTGGACCTCGCCGGTCGTCATGCCAGGCTTCAACTACACCGAGCTGATCTCGTCGTGGAACGCCTCGACGCCCGGCGACTCCTGGATCGAGGTCAACGTACGCGGCACGGCCGAGACCGGTGAGACGTCCAAGTGGTACGTCCTCGGCCGCTGGACCGCCAACGACAACAACCTGCACCGCACCTCGCTGTCCGGCCAGCGCGACGAGCTCGCCACAGTGCTCATCGACACCCTGGCGACGGTCAACGACCACACGTTCTCCGACTACCAGCTGCGGGTGAACCTCTACCGGCTGGCCGGCACCACCGACACCCCGTCGCTCCGGACGCTTGGTGCGATGGCGTCCAGCCTGCCGGACGACAAGAAGGTCCCGGCGAGCCCGCTGGGTGGCGCCGAAGGCATCGTTCTCGACGTGCCGACCTACTCGCAGGAGAAGCACATCGGCGAGTACCCGCAGTGGGACAACGGCGGTGAGGCCTGGTGCAGCCCGACCTCGACCTCGATGGTGATGGACTACTGGGACGCCGGTCCCGACTCGTCGGGCTACCCCACGGGTCACGGCTGGGTCGACCCCGCGTTTGAGGACCCGCAGGTCGACCATGCGGCGCGGCAGACGTTCGACTACAACTACGACGGTGCCGGCAACTGGCCGTTCAACGCCGCGTACGCCGCGACGGGCGGACTCGAGGGCTTCGTGACCCGGCTGCGCTCGCTGACCGAGGCCGAGCAGTTCATCAAGGCCGGCATCCCGCTGGTCGCGTCGGTGTCGTTCAAGAAGGGCCAGCTCACCGGTGCCGGCTACGGGACCAACGGGCACCTCATGGTCATCGTCGGATTCGACAAGGACGGCAACGTGGTCGTCAACGACCCGGCGTCGCACCTGATCCCGTCGAACGACCAGGTGCGCACGACGTACGACCGCCAGCAGTTCGAGAACACCTGGGTCCCCCACTCGGGTGGCGTCGTCTACGTGATCCACCCCGCGTCGGTGCCGCTGCCGCCGGCTCCCGCGGAGGCCAACTGGTGAGCGGAAGCGGGCCATTGCAAGGGTGACGCAAGCGGGCGTACAACCGTTGAATGGACAACAAACGTATGCCCGCTACGTCCAAGACGTCCACCTCCCGGCGCGCCTTCCTCGCCGGTTCAGCCGCCTCGGTTAGCGCCGGGGTGGTCGGCGGGGGGTGGCTGATGTCGCCCGCTGCGGCTGGCCCGCTGGACAACAGTGACAACTGGCCGGACGGCCCCGGCCAGCCCAACCGGCTCCAAGTGCCGGACAACGAACTCCGCGGCATCCTGGCCGCGATCGACCCAGGCCGGATCGAGGAGAACATCCACAAGCTGGTCTCCTTCGGCACCCGCCACACGCTGTCGTCGCAGGACGACCCGAATCGTGGGATCGGCGCCGCCCGGGACTGGATCTACGACACGCTCCAGGAGTACGCCGCCCCGTCGAACGGGCGGATGACGGTGGAGAAGCAGTCGTACGTCCAGCCGCCCGACGTCCGGATTCCCACGCCGACAGTGATCACGAACGTCATCGCGACGCTGCACGGGTCGTCGCAGTCGAATCGGACCTACGTGGTCTCCGGCCACTACGACTCCCGCATCACCGACGTCATGAACTTCACCGACGACGCTCCCGGCGCCGACGACGACGGCTCCGGTGTAGCGGTCTCGATGGAGCTGGCCCGCGTGCTGGCGCACTACGACCCCGAGGCGACGATCGTGTGCGCCGCCGTGGCCGGTGAGGAGCAGAACCTCTACGGCTCCACCCACATGGCGCAGACCTTCCTCTCCAACGGAACCGACATCCAGGGCATGTTCACCAACGACATCGTCGGCGCCTCGATCGCCGACGACGGTGAGCGCGATCCGCACAGCATCCGGCTGTTCGCGGAGGGCGTGCCGACCAACGAGACGCCGGCCCAGGCCAACAGCCGCCGTGCCGTCGGTGGCGAGAACGACTCGCCGGCCCGGCAACTGGCCAGATTCGTCACTGAGGTCGCCGACAACCAGCAGACCGGGATGAACATCCGGGTGGTCTACCGGCGAGACCGCTACCTGCGCGGTGGCGACCAGATTCCCTACCTGGAGCGTGGCTTCCCGGCGGCCCGGTTCACCGAGCCGAACGAGAACTTCGACCACGAGCACCAGAATGTGCGGGTGGAGAACGGCGTCCAGTTCGGCGACCTGCCGGAGTTCTGCGACTTCGACTTCATCGCCAGGGTCGCCCGGGTCAACGCCGCGACGCTCTGGTCGCTGGCGAACGCTCCGGGCACGCCGAAGAACGCCCGAATTCTGACGGCGCAGCTGACCAACAACACCGATCTGGCCTGGGACGCCAACCCGGCGTCCGACGGCGCCAGCTACGAGGTCGTGTGGCGTCCCACGCTCGAGGACGACTGGACCCACGTGATCGACGTCGGCACCGCCACCCAGACGAGCGTCAACCTGGCCAAGGACAACGCGTTCTTCGGCATCCGCGCGGTCGACGGCAACGGCCGTCGCAGTCCGGTGGCCTTCCCGCGTCCGTCCTGACTCCGGTTGCGATACCACGTGAACGTGGTGTCTGCGCACTCCGCACGGCATCGAGCCCGTGCAGAGTGAGGCGACACCACGTTCGCGTGGTATCCGAGTGATCTGCTGCGCCGCTCAG
>DATFRX010000334.1:0-2032 GCA_035262905.1 Nocardioidaceae bacterium | reverse complement strand
ATCCGCCTGGCCCCGCCACAGATGGCAGATCGCCAGCGCCAGGGCGCCTCGGCCGGCGTGGCGCTGGCCCCGGTCTCTATAGACGCGACCGGCGGGCCCAGCCGGTCCTTGAGCGCGAGCACGATCCGCTGGGCGCCCTTGCGGCCGATGCCGGGCACGGCCGTCAGCGCGACCAGGTCCTCGGTCGAGACAGCCCGGCGCAGGGCATCCGGCTCGTGCACCGCCAGCATGGCCTGCGCGAGCTTGGGCCCGACTCCACTCGCGGTCTGGAGCAGCTCGAACACGTCGCGCTCGTCGTTGCTGGCGAAACCATAGAGCGTCAGGGAGTCCTCGCGGACCACCAGCGACGTCGGCAGGGTGGCCTGATCTCCGATCCGGAGGCCGGCCAGCGTGCCCGGGGTGCACCACACCTGCATCCCGACACCGCCGATCTCAACCACCGCATCGGTGAGCGTGACCGCTTCGACGCGGCCCCTGACGAATGCGATCATCGCCGACCCCTCGCACCCGCGGCGGCCATCGCCTGCTCGATGCGGCGATCCGCCTGGCCCCGCCACAGATGGCAGATCGCCAGCGCCAGGGCGTCGGCGGCGTCGGCCGGAGTCGGCCGCTCGGTCAGGCGGAGCAGCCGGGTGACCATGGTGGTGACCTGCTGCTTGCCGGCCCGGCCGCTGCCGGTGACGGCCGCCTTAACCTCGCTCGGCGTGTGCATCGCGACCGGGATGCCCCGCCGGGCCGCCACCACCAGGGCGACGCCGCTGGCCTGGGCAGTGCCCATGACGGTGCGCAGGTTGTGCTGGGAGAACACCCGCTCGACCGCGACCGCATCGGGCTGATGCTTCTCGATCCACTCGGTCAGCACGATCTCGATCCGGACCAGGCGCTCGGCCGTGGTGAGGTCGGCCGGCGTGCGTACGACGTCGACCGCCACCGCATTGAGCTGCCGGCCGGGTCGGCCCTCGACGACGCCGATGCCGCACCGAGTCAGACCCGGGTCGACTCCGAGCACCCGCATGGATCCTCCGTCCCGTCGCCACGAACAGATGTTCGACACCCTAGTTGCGACGATGACGCGTCCCATGCCGACGCGCCGAGCGGGACAGATCGATCAGCCGACCTGCTCGAGCACCTCGTCGGAGGCGTCGAAGTTGGCGAAGACGTTCTGTACGTCGTCGGAGTCCTCGAGCGCCTCGATCAGCCGAAGCACCTGCCCGGCCACGTCGGCGTCGATCTCCACGGTCATCGACGGCACGAACGACGCCTCGGCCGAGTCGTAGTCGAGTCCAGCATCCTGCAATGCGGTGCGGACGGCGACCAGGTCGGTCGGCTCGGATACGACCTCGAAGGCCTCGTCGAGGTCGTTGACCTCCTCGGCCCCGGCCTCGAGCACGGCCATCAGGATGTCGTCCTCGCTCACGTCGCCCTGCTCCTGCTTGCGCGGCACCATGACCACGCCCTTGCGGGAGAACATGTAGGACACCGAGCCGGGGTCGGCCATCGAGCCGCCGTTGGACTTCATCGCGGTGCGTACTTCCATCGCGGCCCGGTTGCGGTTGTCGGTCAGGCACTCGACCAGCACCGCGACTCCGCCGGCGGCGTAGCCCTCGTACATGATCGTCTCGTACTGGGCGCCGCCTGCCTCGAGACCGGCGCCGCGCTTGATCGCGCGGTCGATGTTGTCGTTGGGGACCGAGGCCTTCTTGGCCTTCTGCATCGCGTCATAGAGCGTGGGGTTGCCGGCCGGATCGCCGCCACCTTGCCGGGCTGCCACCTCGACGTTCTTGATCAGCTTCGCGAAGAGCTTGCCGCGACGGGCGTCGACGACCGCCTTCTTGTGCTTGGTGGTGGCCCATTTGGAGTGGCCGGACAATGTGTGATCTCCCTAGCTCTGCTCGGCGCTCGACTGCTCGGCGCTGGCCAGCCCCACGAATAACCGATGCAACCGGTCGTCGCCGCTGATCTCCGGATGGAACGACGTCGCGAGGACCGGACCCTGGCGTACGGCCACGATCCTACCCGCGTCGGCTCCGGC